>JAQGPE010000396.1 GCA_028293225.1 Akkermansiaceae bacterium
CTCTTTTGAATGCCTCGCCGGGAGATCTGCTGCCCGCGGGCCGGGGTTTCAAGCTCGCCATGGCGGGTGGTCTCGGCGTGCTGGCGGTGGTGCTTTCCGGGATCACCATCGCGGAGGATGCCAAGCCTGCCGGCAGGGCAACCGTGCAGGAGAAGACTCAGGAAAACGAGGAGGACGAGGTGGTCTGGGAACCCCCTGCTGCAGAAATCCCTCTGCCGCCGGCCCCGGCATTGCGGGGAGATGCGAACCGGTTCTCAAAGCTCAATTTTGCCGTGGTCTATTCGAACCACGACATCACCGGCGGACAACTGGTGATCCCGGCCTCGGAGTACGAGGCCTTTCGTAGTAAGATCTACTCCGATCCCTCCAACGTCGTGGCGGCCGCCTTTCCTGCGATAGCAATCAGGGAAAACGGAGAGGAGGGCCGGATGGAATTCATCCGCGAAGTGGTCCGGCCCAAGCAAAAGGAAGCTGGCAAGAAGATCCTGGGCTGGCAGATCAACCCCGCGGTCCTCCGCGAAAACGACCGGATCACGCTCACGATGAAAGCCACCTACGGCTACGCTGCGGGGCATGCCTTTGGGACCCCCGATCCGCAGCAGATCCGATGGCCGGATCCGCTGGATGCCATTGCATCGGCATCGGGGGAAAGCAGCGCGGTGGTCGGCCCTGATGACATTCTCGTCACGTCACTCGGAATGTTAGAGAAGGATTGCTACGTGACAGTCTTCACCAGGGCCCTGGAAATCGACGCCACCGGCCGCCCGATCACCGCGTCTCCGCTGCCTCCCGAGCAGGAGCTGACGGAAAAAGTCCGGCTCACCGGCGAGATCTCGACCTTCCCCTTGTCGAAACACCAGAAGGCCTACCTGGCCGAGGTGAAAGGACTCCTTCTGCAACCGTCCGAATCCATGGACAGGGCGGTGCTGCTGGCTGACAGCCGGGACGGCGATCTCCCCGCCGGAGTGCCCTTTCATCCCAGCGGTCAGCCCTGCATCGCGGCCATCATTCCGCCTTCGAGCTGGAAGCCTTTCTCTGGGGCGACCGGTGCGAAAGAGGCGCTCGGGCCCGTGGAGGTGGTCTCTGGAAAGAGGCTGAAGCCTTGGAAACAACTGGATCTGGAACTGACAGTCCGCCTGCAGAGGACCTTTCTCGGAGACGAATTGACCCTTCAGTTGAGGCCCGAGACCTTCGATGTCAAATGGCCGGGCGTGCCGGGCCAGGTGTGGGTGATCGAGCTGAAACCGCTGAAGGCCGGAACCCGGCGGCTGCTGACGCTGACTGCCGAAAAGGCGCAGTGAAGAACCGTCAGGCGCCCTCGGCTTCCGCGGGGAGATCGAGGCTCCTCTGCTTGCGGCCGTAGACGAGTTCGAAGACCGGGGTGGCCATCAGGGTGGTGACGATGGCCATGACGACGAGGATGGAGAAGAGAGCCTCGCCGATGACGCCTTTTTGCAGGCCGATATTGATGATGATCAGCTCCATCAGGCCGCGGGCGTTCATGAGGGTGCCGACGGCCATGGCGGTGCGGTTGTCTTCGCCATTGAGGCGGGCGGCGGCCCAGCAGGCGACGCCTTTCCCGGCGATGGACGCGAGGAGGATGACCACGCCGGCAACCAGCACGGCGGGCTGGAGCAGGACGCTCAGCTTGGTATTCAGACCGGAGAAGGTGAAGAACATCGGCAGCAGGAAGACCACGGCGAAGGGCTCGATTTTCTTGCGGAGGTCATCGGCGAAAAGGCCGCGCGGCATGGCGATGCCGAGAATGAAGCCGCCGAAGACCGCATGGACGCCGATGATGTCGGTGTACCAGGCGGCGAAGCAGAACAGCGCGAGCACCACGGCCATCATGGCCTGGGAAACGCCGCCTTCGCGCTCCGCCCTGCGGCCGAAGCCGGCCAGGAGCTTGCGGCCGATGGTCAGGGCGAGCACGCCGTAGAGCACCGCGCCACCGATGGCGACGACTTCGGCGCCGATGGTGATGCCGCCATTGGCCGGGCCGAGGTGCAGCGGCTGGCTGGCGCCGAAGGTGGCGAGCACCACGGCGAGCACGCACCAGGCGGCGGCGTCATCGATGGCTCCGGCCGCCAGGGCCAGCGTGCCGAGCGAGGTGCCGGACAGGCCGCGCTCCGAGATGATGCGGGCGAGCATCGGGAAAGCGGTGATCGCGATCGAGGCGCCGAGGAACAGGGCGCCCTGGTAGTATTCGATTTTCGGCGAGAAGATGCCGGTGACGTGCTGGAGCCAGAGGACCAGCAGGGAGCCGAGGATGAAGGGCACGACCATCCCGGCGATGGAGACGCAGGCGGCGCTGCGGGCGCGGGACTTGAAGTGGCCGATATTGAACTCCAGCCCGACCAGGAACATGTAGAGGCCGACGCCGAGCTGGGCTCCGGCTTCCAGGATCCGGCGGGTATCCTGAGTGAAGATCTCGGTCTTGGAGGCCGGCCAAAGAACGCCGAGCAGCGAGGGTCCAAGCAGGACGCCGGCGATCATTTCCCCCACCACCTGGGGTTGGCCGACTTTTTTGGCCAGCAGGCCGACCAGGCGGCAAGCCAGCAGGATGATTGCCATCTGGAGGAAGAAGGAGGCGGCCATCCCTGACCCCTATGGGTTACAATCTTTTATCCAAGTTCATTTTGTAACGCCATCGGTCATCAAGACGCTGCCGGGCAAATCTGGCTCTGGACTCTTTCGCCGTAAGCCCTTAAGCCCTCCCCGCCATGTCTGACGCCACCGCGCAACC
>JAQGPE010000406.1 GCA_028293225.1 Akkermansiaceae bacterium
CCCGTCCCACCCCGCCACCCATCATCACTCACCCCTCCCTCGCGTGATCTCTCTGATAGGAACAAGGCCCGCCATCCAGGTGGGCCGGCACCAGGTGCTCCACTACGATACTTCGTGGCTGGGAGACGCCCTGCGCCGTGCGGCCGACGCTGCCGAGCGCCACGATTTCCCGTTCGTCGACGAGATCCGCATTGGCATCGAGACCTATCTCGAGACCAAGTGTCCGCTGAAACTGCTGTCACTGGAGGAGCTCTTCGAAAAGATGCGGCACATGCTCAACCGCATCGGCTGCGAGTCGATCGCGGAAAACCTGAAGCCGCTCGCACCGCCGGTGACCCTCTCGCTGGTCCACGCGGCGATGGAGGCGGGCAACGGCTACGAGCTGGCCTTCTTCACCGCCCTGCGCAAGGAACTGAAGGAACTCCATGAAGCCGGCGCGGAGCAGATCCGCTTCACCGGCCTGCGGGAAAGCGCGCAACTGCTCTGCGGCACCCCGAAGTGGGACCGCCGCTGCGAGCAACTGCTCGCCGACATCCGCCTGTTCCTCGGCAGGCTCGACCGTGAGCAGGAGCCGCTGGAACGGCCGCTGAAGCTCTCCGTGGAAAGCGAGCGCGGGGAAGAGGAAGCCGCCGATTTCGGCAGCGACTGAACCTTTCATCCGCCCACCATGAGCAAGACCCTGTTCGAGAAAATCCGCGACCGTGAAATCCCGGCGGCCTTCGTCTACGAGGACGACCGCTGCATCTGCTTCAAGGACATCGGCCCGCAGGCGCCGGTCCATCTGCTGGTCGTGCCAAAGACCGTCATCGTGCGGATCAACGAGGCCGTGGAGAGCGACGAGTCCATTCTGGGCCATCTGTTGCTGGTCGCCGCGAAGGTCGCCCGCCAGGAAGGCTTCGCGGAAGACGGCTTCCGCCTGGTGATCAACAACGGCCCGCACGGCGGTGAAGCCGTGCCGCATCTGCACGTCCATGTCCTGGCCGGCCGCCAACTGGAGTGGCCGCCGGGCTGATCAGCGATCCGCGGGCGCGGCCACACTCCGGGCGCCGGCGGCCCTTTTCACCCGCCCGGCGAACGAGCGCTCCCGCTCGCCGACCTGCTTGCGCAGATACTGGAGGAAGGCGCGCACCTTCGGCGACGAGTTCAGTTGCGAGGGATACAGCGCGTAGAGCTCCACCGGCTCCGGCTCCCACTCGCCCAGGATCCGGATCAGCCGGCCCTCGGCGACATCCCTCGTCACCCTCATCTCGGACAGCAGCGCCACCCCGGAGCCGGCCAGGGCCAGCTGGTGGTGCACCGTCGGGTCGGGCACGCAGACCCGCGCGGTCACCCGGACTTCCTGCAGCTCGGAGCCGCGGCGAAGTTTCCAGACCGACGACTCGCCCGGCTCGCCGGACGCACTGCAACTGGTGGTGATGCACTGGTGCTGGCGGAGATCGGCCGGCAACACCGGTAGCTCATGCTCCGCCAGGTAACGGGGGCTGGCGTAGAGGCCGAGCCGGATCCGCATCAGCGATTTCATCAACAGCCCGGAATCTTCGAGGGGACCGGCGCGGATCATCAGATCGAAATTTTTGCCGGAGAGGGGAGCCTCGGTGCCGAGAAATTGCAGGTGCACGTTCAGCTCCGGGTGCAGCGCCAGGAATTCGCCGAGCATCGGCCCGATGACCGTCCGGGCAATGATCGCCGGCACCACCAGGCGCAGCGTTCCGCGCGGCGCGGCGTGCATGGCCCCGATCATCAGGTCGGCCTGCTGCGCTTCCTCCAGCATCCGTTCGCAGCGGCCGAGGTAGATTTCCCCGGCCTCCGTCAGCGTCACGCTGCGGGTGGTGCGCTCCACCAGCCGCACGCCGAGCCGCGCTTCCAACCGGGAGATCGCCCGGCTGACACTGGACTTCGGGACGTCGAGTTTCCGCGCCGCGAGCGTGAAACTCTGCAGGCGGCAGACCTGGACGAAGAACTGGAGCTCATTGAGATCGATCATGATTGTTCCCTCCCTGCAACAGAGTGTTGGAAGCGTAGCGATTGATCCACGGGGAAGTCGATCCAAAGTTCGGGACGAGCGCAGAGACGCTCTCCTCAATCATGAATCACTCGGAAATCTATCTGGTCGCCGGCGCCACCGGCAATGTCGGCGGTGAAATCGTCACCCAGCTGCTGGCTGCGGGAAAAAGCGTGCGGGTCCTGGTCCGCGACCCGGCCAAGGCGGCAGCCCGCTGGGGCGATCGCGTCCAGGTCGTCGTGGGCGATCTGGCCAAGCCGGCAACCTCCGCTGGAACCTTCACCGGTATCGCGGGCGCTTTCCTGCTCAACCGCGGCCTCGAAAGCGAATCGCTGGACGCCTTCCTCGCCGAAGCAAAGGCGGCGGGTGTTCTCCGCATCGTCTTTCTGTCGACTCTCCTCGCCGGCGATCCGTCCTCGGAAATCGGCCAGATTCACAAGGCCCAGGAGGACGCGATCCGCGCCTCGGGCCTCGCCGGGAAATTCCTTCGCCCGGGCGGATTCATGACCAACTCCTACCAGTGGATCCCTTCCATCAAAGCGGAGGGGGTGGTTTACAATCCGATGGGTTCCGGCCGCAGCGCCCCGGTTTCGCCGGAGGACATCGCCGCGATCGCGGTCAAGGCGCTGACCTCTCCCGGCGCGGAGGAGGCGATCTACGAAATCACCGGCGGAGAACTGCTGAGCGTCCCGGAGCAGGCGGAGATCCTGGCCGGGATCCTGGGTCGTGAGCTCCGCTGCGTCGATATCCCCTCCGCCACCGCTGTGGAGAATCTCCGGCGTGCCGGAACTCCGGCCCACGTCGCCGAAGCGGTCGGCAGATCGTTCGACGCCATCCGCGAAGGCCGTGGCGTGGTGATCCGGGACACCGTCGAAAAGGAACTGCGCAGACCGCCCCAGACCTACGCCGCCTGGGCCCGCCGCAATGCCTCCCGCTTTGCGTGAATGAAGCATGCCCTTGGTGCTCGGCGGCATGCCTGCCAAGTGGCTGACACGTCCCGTGGCTGCTCGGAAAAGTCCACGACCGCAGGTCGCACTTATTGCTCTATCGTCCTGAAAGGACGACTCATAAAAGCCCAGGGCAAGCGCAGCGCAGCCCTGGGTTCACTCCGCGATGAAATCGCGCACACCGGTCGCTCGCCGACCGCCTCCGGCACGCGGGACGCGCCTGGCGATTCGCCCGGATCCCACGATGTCCTGTCACCGCTTCTGACTTTGCGTTCTTTGCGTTTCATCATCCTCCGCAAACTACGGTCGGCACCGTAGCAATCACAACGGCCTGATCCGCAGATTCCGGAACGCCACCACATCGTGGTGATCCTGCAGACAGATGTGACCCTCCGCCTCCTTGTTGAAAAACTCCCAGCCGTGGAATTTCGACTTCGCCAGCATGGCCTCCCACTCCGGCGTCGCGGTGTCGACATCCGCCGTGACGATCCCGTTCAGATACAGCGTGATCTTCGTCCCATCCACCACGATGCGGCCGACGTTCCACTCGTTCGGCGGCTTCGACCACTCCGGCTTCGCCGGCACCAGGTCATAGAAGCAGCCGCCGATGTTTCCCTTGGCGATCTCCCGGGCGTACTTGTGGTCCGGTTTGTCGAAGGAATCCAGGATCTGGTACTCCGGCCCGGTCCGCCATGGATAGTCCTGGGTCTCGGCCACCCGCCACATCACCCCGGAGTTGCCGTGCTCGGAGATCTTCCAGTCGAAGCGCAGGTCGAAGTCATCGAACTTCTCCTCCGTGACCAGATCGCCGCCGCCGTCCTCCGTCAGCACGATGGCCCCGTCGAGCACCTGCCACTGCGGCCGCGGCGCGGTTTCCCGGTAGGTGCGCCAGCCGCTCAGGTCGGTGCCGTTGAACAGCAGCTCGAAGCCCTCTGCGACTTCCTCCGGGGTCAGTTGGTTCGCTTCCATAAAATCGGGTGCCTGCTTTCTGCCACGGATGCCCGGGAAAAAGCCAGCAGCTTTCAGCCCCCGCGCGGCCGCCGCATTGACGGGCTGCCTGCGAAAAGGTCACCGTCCCGCTAGCATGCCCGAGCCCACAGCCAAGCCGCTACTGTCGCTGAGGAATATTTGCCTTATCTTCGCCCGAAGCGGCTATAGAAGCGAAACCGCCGCACCCATATCCGGCGATCCGTCTCGTAAACTTCCTGATCTTTTACCAGTTCAGCTCATTACGCCGTCCCTGGGATAGCCTGCTTTTTGCCACAGATGCCCCTGGGAGGCCAGCTTCCTGAAGGGGAGAGGAGACGGCGTTGCAGAATCAAAAACCACTGGCAAGAGGTACATCGGGCGGGTTTCCTTCAGCATGCCGGCAGCGGTCATTCCAGTCAGACCGGCGTGTTTCGCGGCGGCCATCGCTCTGCTCTGCTTTCTATCGGTGGCCTTTGCTCAAGATGATCTCCAGGCGGATCTCAGGCAGGAAATGGCCGAACGGAGAAGGCTGCAGATACTTGATCTCAAGGATCATGTCATGCGCCACGAGCTTCTCAAATTCGAAGACTATGATTTCTCACCCCTAGATCTGTCGTGGCTGCCGGAGGACCTGACCTATCCGGATGGGCAGGTGTCTCTCGTTGTTGATCCTCAGGATCGGGCGAACGACCAGATCGCGGTCTATCTCGTCAATGCCACTGGCAGGCCTCTGTTAAACGCCGTTCCTTCATTTCAGGTCGCTTATCGGGAGGTGAAAACCAGCACGGGCTGGGTTCGCTCATTTGAGCCCGTCGAATTCTGCGGCGTCGGCCCAGATATCTGGTCATCGCTTCCTGGCGGTATGGCCGCCCTGGTGGCTTCTGCCGGGATTAGCAGCGGCGACCTGGAAGGCGAGATCCGCTACATGCTGCCCTCATACCAAGGGGCTCATCCTCCGTTGGTTTCAGCTGTGTTGCGCGGCCGTTACAGCTCCGCCGACCTCGCCCAGGCGAAGAAGTTCATCACCGACGGCTACTCCCTTCATTTCCCCGTCCCAGCACTCGCTCCCCACCCGGACTGGACCCTACAGGCAGAGGAATATGTCGCTTTTCTTGAACTGCTTCGCTCAGGAAATCCAGCTCTCGATATGAGAGCAGAGGCCCAGTCCCGTATCGATGGGAAGGACGAGCGGGGAGACTGGCCGGTCGAATTTGAACCTGAGCTCCGCAGGGTTCTTGCAAAGGAATGGCCGGAGCGTGGCGACACGCAGGCCCTGTTTGCGAGATGCATGAAGGCGCTTTCATCGGCTGAGCAAGGCGGCCTGCGCTACGGAGACCCGGCTCGCAGTCCGGGAGCAGTCTGGAGTCTGCTGGATCAGATGAACCAGCCCCGCCGGGGATACCTAGGGCGAGAGGATTGGCTGGCGTGGAATCGCCTTCGTCAGTCGGGCAATCCATGGGGTGCCGAACCCGAAGTCCTACGGGGCTTGGTAAACTTGGCGAAGCAGGCAAAGGATCGGTCCGGGAAGGCAGGCAGGAGCTCGGGCAATCTTCTGCTTTGTGCCTGGGTCTCTCCGGAGATGCTTTCAAATCAGGAATTTGAATCCTATCTAGACTCGGGTTCCACCGCGATTCGCCGGATCGGCTTCTTGGGACTGGCGAACCGGGGGCGGAGGCAGGAAGCGCTTGAGTGGCTCGCCGGGCAAGCGCCTGCTCGCGGCGCGGAGGTCTTGTCCCTTTGGAGAGAGTTCCACGGGGGTACCTACCCGCTAGTTCTTCCTGATCGCTTTGAGGTCCCGGTGCTAGTGGCGCTGCTGAGGCAGCGGCAGAACATTCTACCCGCCATTGAATGGTACTACGATCCCGCCAAGGGAGAGAGCCCGGCGCCGCTCCCGAAGGAGATCAGAGAAGGTATCATTTTCTATCTCCGGCAGGAACTCGATCGCCCCGATCCACAGGTGAGGGCATCGGACCTCATGAAAGCGTTAGAGATCATCGACGGGTCGGGCGACCGTTCGACGGTGTGGCTGCTGAAGAAATACCTGCACCATCCCGCGGTCGAATATGGAAGTGATCTCGAAAATCCCTCCAAGTTCTACCCCTTGCGCAGTAAAGCAAAAGAACTGCTACAGGGGCGGCTTGAGCAGATTCCTCCGGACGCGATCTTTGAGGAGCCCGCAACTCGAGAGGAAATCCTCCGTGAAATTTCCAAGTATTGACGGGGATAGAGGGAGGCTCCCCGGGAAACGAAAAAGCCGGAGAGCGTTTCCACTCGCCGGCCCTTGGAAATTCGCGATCGCCACCGGGCTCAACCCAGCACGTCGTCCATGGCGTCGATCAGCTCCTGCATGGTCGCCACCGTCTCATTGCCCATGTTGGAAATGCGGAAGGTGGTGCCCTTGATCTTGCCGTAGCCGCCGTTGATCAGGAAGTTGTGTTTGGTCTTCAGGTTCTTGATGAACCCGGACAGATCGAAGCCCTCCGGCGTCTTGAAGCAGGTCAGCGCGGTCGAGCGGCGGCCCTCCGGCGCGAAGTGCTCGAAGCCGTGCTTCGCACCCCAGGCGTGGATCATTTCGTTGGTCTGCTTGTGGCGGGCGTAGCGAGCCTCCAGGCCTTCCTTCCCGATCTCGCCGAGCACGAACTGCAGGCCGTAGATGATCGAAATCGCCGGCGTGGACGGCGTGTTGTTCGCGGCGGCGTTCTTGGCGAACTCCACGAAGTCGAAGTAGTAGCCGCGGTTCGGCGTGCCCTTCGCCCGCTCCATCGCCGCTTCGGAAACGGCGAACACCGCCAGGCCCGGCGGCAGCGCCAGCGCCTTCTGGACACCGGCCAGCATCACGTCGATCCCCAGCTCATCCATCGGCGTCGGCACCGCGGACAGCGAGGACACCGTATCGACGATGAACATGGTATCCGGGAACGACTTCACCACCTTGCTGATCGTGGCCAGGTCGTTCAGCACGCCGGTCGAGGTCTCGCTGTGGATGAAAGTCACGGTGTCGAAGCCGCCTTCGCTGAGCTTGGCGCGGACCGCTTCCGGGTCGATCGCCTCGCCCCACTCCACTTGCACGGAGTCGGTTTCCAGGCCGCACTTCTTCGCCACGTCCACCCACTTGTCGGAAAAGGCGCCGCAGCACAGGCACAGTACTTTCTTGCGGCCCAGGTTGCGCAGGGAGCCCTCCATCACGCCCCAGGCGGAGGAGGTGGACAGGAACACCGGGCGGGAAGTGCCGAAAATGGCCTGCAGGCCTGGCTGGAGCGACGCATAGAGCGCCTCGAATTCCGAGCCGCGGTGACCGATCATCGTCCGCGACATCGCGGCAAAGGTTTCAGGCGAAACGTCGATGGGGCCGGGACTGAACAGTTTGGGCGAAGACATCGGCGGCAAAATAGGCCGGATCCCCCGTCCGCCAAGGGCGAACCGTGTCGCAGCGCCCTGCTGACACGCGAAATCCCCGTCACGAAAGCAACCGCCGCCCATCCGTGAAATTTTGCCCGATCGCTCCGCCCAGGTACCAGCCAAAGTGCCCGCCACGCCCGGTGTCTGCTCCGAAAGCGTCCGGCCTTCGCCCGCGACCGCCCCCGGCACGCGGGACGCGCCATTTCATCCCCGCAGACCCCATCGTGTCCGGCGACAGGCGGAGTCATTCCATTTCCCCCCTTTCCTCACTCCCGCCCGCGCCAAACCTTTCCACTGGAACCTCTCCCGCAACCGCCTATACTCTCGCCCGCATTGGATGACCAAAGCCGACTACCTCGCCCGGATCGCGACCGCTCGCTCCACGAAGTCATCCAGGACTTCGGAGCAAGCCTACGCCCAGGTGGACCGGATGGCGAAATCGACGAATGGTCCGTTTACGACGAAACCTTCCGCCGCCTCGTCCGCTGGGCCGAAAACGCCGGATGCTTCTTCGAAGGATTCCAGCCGCTGAAGGAAGGCGGCCGCGAGCACGACCTGATCTTCGATTCCGTCACGCTGAACTGGCTGAAATTCACCAAGCCTGCCGCCGCCGGTTACGTTGTCTCCTTCGACAGCCATCCTCCTTCTCTCGGCCCCGGCCTGCCGCTGGAATACCTGGAGCGCCTGCTGCTTCAGAACGCCATCTTCGCCGACACCGTTACCTTTGTCGGCATCGGCGGCGAGCGCCACCGTCCGCGCCTGATCACTCGCCAAGCCGACGTTCCAGGCGAAAACGCCAGTCCGGCGGAAATCCGCGAACTCATGGCAGTGCTCGATTTCCACGAACTCCCGCCCGCCTTCTCCCTCGGCTACGACGACTCGCTGGCTTTCGCCCGCCACGACGCAGCCGTCTTCGACCTGCGTCCCGCCAATGTGGTGAAAACCGCCGACGGCCTCATCGTCCCGATCGACGCCATCGCCACCGCGCTGGACGACTCATCCCGCGCGGCTCTAGGCGTCTGAGCGGCCCGCTCCCGCTCAATCAAAGCTCATAATCCCGCCCCGGCTCCGGAACGATCGCTTCGGTGCCCGGCAGCAGTTCCTTCACCTGCGCCGCGAACCAGGCCGTGGCCCGCGGATCGCCGTGAACCAGGAAGACCTTCTTCGGCTTCACTTTCAGGATGAACTTCAGTAAATCGTCGCGCGTCGCGTGGCCGCTGAAGTCGAAAATCTTCCGCTCGCAGTTGAACGGCACCGCCGGGTGCTTCGGGTCCATGACCACCTTGTCGCCTGGCGTCGCATTGCGCACCTTGCCGCCAGGGGAGTCCGGATCGGTGTAACCGACGAAAAACAGGCCGTTCTTCGGGTTCTCCAGCAGCCCGTGCCGCGCGAATTCGTTCGAGACCGTCTTCTCCGACATCATCCCGCTGGAAAGCGCGTAGATGCAGCCCGGATTCAGCGGGATCGGCCCCTTGCGGCGGCGCGTTCCGGCCTCGATCTCCATGTCCTCCAGGATGTGGAAGGAATCGTCGGTCCGCCGGGTCTTGCCCTTGGCGAAGCGGTCGTAAATCACCGTCATCTTGGTGCTCAAGCCGCCCATGTAGACGGGGGTCTTGCGCGGGATCAGGTTCCGCTTCTTGAAGCGGTGGATCATCGTCATCACCTCCTGGGTCTTGCCCATGGCGAAAACCGGGATCAGCACCGAGCCGCGGCGCTCGATCACCTTGGCGATGCTTTCACCCAGCGCCTGCTCCTCGTCCTTGCGGGAGTAGTCGGCCCGCCGCGGGTTATCGCCGCGGGTCGTTTCGATGATCAGCACGTCCACGTGATCCTCCGGGAAATTCGCGCCCTTGATCAGCGTCGAGTCCTCGAAATTGACGTCGCCGGTGTAGAAAATGGTCTTTCCCTCGGCCTTCAGCGTCACCCCCACCGAGCCCAGCACGTGGCCGGCATCGTGGAAGGTCGCCCGCACCGTCCCCTCGGGATCCAGGTCGAATGGCCGCTCGATGCCACGCATTTCGAACTTCTTCTCCAGGTCATCGATGTCCCGGTGGGTGAAAAGCGGGTATTCCGTGATCCCCAGCTCGATCCGCTGGGACTGCATCACGTTCACCGAGTTGTGCAGCATCGCCACCCCGATCTCCGCCGCGGCCGGGCTGAAGAAAGCCCGCGCATGCGGCTGGTCCCGCAGCACGATCGGCAGGGAGCCGAGGTGGTCCAGGTGCGCGTGGGTGACCACGACCGCGTCCACGGAGTCCTCCTCCAGCAGATTGTAGCGTGGAATCCCATCCAGGCCGTCCTTTTTGGGATGCATCCCGGCATCCAGAACGATGCAGGCTTTGCCCGTATCGATGAGGTAGGAATTGGAGCCGATCTCGGCTTCTCGGCACAAACTGCGAAAAATCATGCTAATGTCCGCCGACCTTTGGGGACGAACTTGCAAATGTCGAACGTCGATTTTCCCACGGCCCTCCCCGCCTGCTGCCAGCGGGGAAAACGCCCGGGGAAAATACCTCACTTATTGCCGTCCAGCACCTTCAGCACGTCTTCGGCCTGCTTCTCGGTCGCGGCGGCCAGATCGCGCCACACCAGCTTGCCGTCCTTGAAGAGGAAAGCCTGGCGGGTCGCGTAGCCCTTTTCGTGCGGCACGCCAAAGGCATCCGCCACCTTCGCGTCATGGTCCGCGATCAGCGTGAAGGGCAGGTGATACTTGTCCTTGAAGGCTTTCTGCGCCGCCTCGTCATCCATGCTGGTGCCGTAGACCTTCACGCCCTTCTGGGTCAGCGCCTCGTAGGAATCCCGCAGGGAGCAGGCCTGCTTGGTGCAGCCCGGCGTGTCCGCCTTCGGGTAGAAATAGACCAGCGTGTAGCCCTTGGCGGCGTCGGCGGCCAGGTCCACGGCCTTGCCGTCCTGGTCCTTGGCAGCGGTTTTCGGCAGAGAGGCTCCAGTATTGATCGGTTCGGCGGCAGACATGGTGGCGATGAGGGCGAAAGGTGCGACAGCGGCAAAGAGGCGCGATGGTTTCATAAAATAAAGGCTCCGGCCATAGTGGCACCGCTGGGAACGGTTGCAACCGGTCCTTTATTCCGGAAAAATGCGCCAGCGGGGGAGGGGACGAGGCGCGGCTTCGGGAGGGGCCCGCCGTGCCGCCGTTCACCAGCGCTTGTCCTCGACCAGATAGTCGTCCAGCGCCGTGCCCAGGCTCCGCCGCACCATCCCGGCCTCGGAAGTTTCCACGCTCGCGACCTTGTTGCCGTCCGCGTCGTAGGCTTGAAAACGGATCGCCTGCTCGGTTTGCCCGGCCCGGGTGCTGGTCTCGATGTTTCCACGGACCTCCAGCTTCCCATAATCGCCGAAGCGGTTCGCATCTCCATTTCCCATCAGCACCGCCGCAGCGCCTTCACCCGCGATCTGCGTCAGCTCGTCCCGCAACTGATCCCGCACCGCCCGGCCTTCCTCCGGAGCCGCAGGGATGCGAAAGGACACCCCACGCTGGACCGCCACCGGGAAGTCGGGGTTGCTCTTCTTCGTCTCGGCAGATCGCGCGGCCAGCTCGGCAGCCGTCGCCTCGGCCCCCATTTCCAGCCGGGCCTTGATCTGCTTGCCCAGGGTTTCCCGCATCCGGTCAAAGCTCTCCTGCACCTGCGCGGCCTGGCTTTCATTCAGGCCCAGCAGTTCGACGGTCCCCGGCTGCAGCCGCCCCTCTCCATCCAGGGATGCCAGGTTGGCCAGCCGCATCGTTTTCTTGAGACGCTCGCCCTCGGTCAACTCCTTGCCGTCGGCCCCGCTCAGGGAACGGCGTGCCATCGCCATGAAATCTTCGTCCACCGGCCCGGTGCCGGCCGTGATCCGAACGCTCGACCGGGCCGCCGGAGCAGCCGTCGCAGGCTGCTTTGCCACTGTCGCCACCGGAGCGGACGCGACCGGTCCAGACTGCCTCAGCAGGCCGTGGGCGGCAAAGTAGCCGACCAGGCTCGTGATAAGAAAGGCGACACAGGGGGCGGTCCAGGATTTCATCGGCAAGGCGGGGGATCGAGCGGCAAAAGGAAAGATGGGAAAATGACGGCGGCGGCCGGGGCTCACTGGGGCAGATGCTTGTCCACGAATTGCCCCAGCAGATTCCGGTTCGGTCCGCTCGCATATACGGTGCCCAGGGTGTTGTATCCTCCCGTCATGGGATCGAAGTAGCGGAAACGAACGGTCCTCCCGCCGCTTTCGGGATCGGTCTCCACCAGCAGTTCCAGGCCCTGCCGGCCCATGGACGCCAACTGGCCGGTGCTCACCATGCCGGTGCTGAGCTGGCTGGCGGCATCCGCCCCGGTGATCCCCGCGAGCTCCTCCCGCATCTCCGCCATCAGCGCATTGCCTCCGTCCACGTCCGGCGCGATCCGGTAGGCGGTCAGGCCCCGCTCCGGCCGGGAGGCCCACGGGTCCGGCTTCAGCCGCCTGGCCATCGACTCCATGGTTCTCGAAATCCCGGCGTCCAGTATCTTCTGGATTTCCGGCCCCTTCTTCGGATCGATGCCCAGACTGATCAGCGCGCGCTCGGAAAATGTGCCGTCCTGACCGATCGAAGGCCCGTCCGGCGAAACCTCAAACATCTCCCCGCAGTCGAACATCATGCGCCGGGCCTTCTTGATGAAAGCCAGCTGCCCATCGATCGATCCCGGCGCCGGAGCGTGTTCCTTTGCGACCGTTTCCTTCGCGGCTGGCGCCTCCGCTTTTGGCCGCGGAGCCGCCGCCATCCCCACCGGAGCCGGCGGCGCGACGGGCCCGGTCTCCATCGGTCGGTTCGCCCACGCGGCCGCGACTCCCGCAGCTCCGCCTAACAGGCCCATCAGCGGTGTCCGGAAATTCGTCATCATGGCAGCATCCCGCTTATCTCGACAACCCGCCGCGGAGTCGAGCCGTCACTGAATTTTCACGCGACTTTTACCCGGCGGGCCCCCCCGTATTCGAATCCGGATCCGCCTGATTCGTTGACCCGTCGCCTCCATTCCCTATCCTGCCCTGCGCGCCTCCCATGCACCACCCACCCGCAGAAATCGTCACACCCCGCCTGGTCCTGAGACGCTCCCGTCCCTCCGACACCGCCGCCCGCTTCGCCTTCGGCCGCGATCCGGAAGTCGGCCGCTACATGGACTGGGCCGTGCTGACAGACATCGGCCAACTCGACGGCGCCGCCGAAAGGAACGCCGCGAAATGGAACTCCGGTGAAGAATACGCCTGGCTCATCACCCTTCCGGACACGGACCAGCCCATCGGCAATATCTCGTGCCGCATCGACGGCCACTCCGCCGACTTCGGCTACCTGCTCTCCACGGATCACTGGGGCCACGGCTACGCCACCGAGGCCGCACAGGCCGTCTTCGACTGGCTGGCCGGCCTCCCGGAAATCGTCCGCATCTGGGCCACCTGCGATACAGACAATGCCGCCTCCATCCGCATCCTCGAAAAGCTCGCCATGACCCGCGAAGCCACCCTGCGCCGCTGGGCCATCCGGCCCAACCTCGCCCCCGGCGTGCCCCGCGACGCCCACATGTACGTGTGGATCCGCGAGGACTGACGCCTCCGCCGATCGATCACCGTGAACCCGCTCCCGCTCCCTTCAGCTCATTCATCGCCCGCTCGCGCAGCGCCCCTTCGGGAAAAAGCTCCACCCACGCCAGCGCTTCCCTCGGTTCGCTGCGGCTCCACTGATACAGCACGGAAATCACCGCTTCCGACTGCGCCTCACCGGCAGGGATTTCCTTCACCACCAGGCTCGCCGCTTCAGCCGGAGCGGTCTTCGCCAGCACCAGCGCCACCCGTGACAGCAGTTGATCCCGCTCCTCGCCGGGCTCTCTTCCGCTCACCCACGCCAGCGCCTCGGACGGCTCCCGCACCGCCCACTGCTGCGCCAGATTCTCCAGCACCCCGCCGGTGAAGTCCCCCAGCCCTTTCTCATCCGCCAGCAGCGTGGCCCGCTTCGGGTCCTGCTGAGCCAGCTGGTAGCAGACATCGCTCAGGACCGAACTGCGCTCATGCGGTTCGCGCAATCCCTCCGCCCACTTCTGCGCCGCCACCGGATCGCGCTCCGTCCAGTACTGCGCGACCCGTCGCATCATTTCATCCCGCAGCGGACCATTCTCCAGCGACCCGGCAAAATCGGCCGCCGCCGCGGGATGGCGGCGCACCAGCCCGGGCAGCAGTTCATGAAAGGCCCGCTCGTGATCCGCCAGCTCGCCCTTCGCCATCGCCGCGCGGATCTGCCGGATCGCTTCCTGCGGATCATCCTCAGGCGCGATCCTGCGCTCTCGCTCCACAGAAGGCGGCGCCGATGTCTCCCGTCCCGCCCCGGATTCCCGCCGCAGACTCCAGACCACGGCCAGGCAAAGGAGCACCCCGCCGCCGAGAACCGGCACACGCCATTTTGATTTCATATCGTTGAAGAAGCTCACCTCATGAAGTACGAGGCTGGGAGTAGATCATCTTCCTCCTTGCTCAAAACTTGGCGCTCTTGGCGTCTTGGCGGTTCATTGGATCGGAACGCTCCGCCAGCCTCACTGGAAGAAATTCGGGATGAAGGTATTCACCATATAAAGGTAAAAAGCCGGATCCATCCGGTAGATCACCTGGCGGTTGTTCTCCGCCGCGCTGTGCGGATTGTTGCCCACGATCCACTCGAAGCCGGAGGCGATGTACTCCGCCGGCGAAGTCATCGCGTAGGAATCCCACTGCTTCAGCGGATCGGCCACCGCCGCATTGTAGTAGCCGGAGGTGCCCGCGCCGCTGTCCATATGGTGGATGTATTCGTGCATCAGCGTCGGCACTCGCCGGTCCGGGCTGCCGTCCCAGAAGGCCTTGCTGTAGACGGTGTTCCCGCCGGACGAGGCCGCCGCACCGCTGTAGGCGGAGGTGATGTCCAGCATGGTGCTCGGCCAGCTGGCGTAGAGTTTGGTGCAGAAGACATTGCCGCCCATTTTCTGCAGGAAGTCCTGGAAGTAGGCGCCGTAGGCGGAGGCCGAGCCGCCATTGTACTTCGCATGGCTGGCGATGAACGTGTTCACGTTCGCCGCGGACAACGCCCCCGGATTCGGCGGCGCCTGCGGGATGACCTGGAAGTAGCCGGCCTTCACCACCCCCGGGTTCGGATCCAGGAAGGTGGCGTTGTTGAAGGTCACCGTGCCGCTGACGCCGGTCAGGTAGTTGAAGTGGCCGTTGGAGCCATAGGCCACATTCACCGGCTGGTGAAAGGTGAAGGTCCCACCCTCCGCCGCGCAGTAGCCGTAGGCGTCCGGACCGCCGCTGGTCGCGACCTTGTAGTAGCCGCATTTCACCACGTTGGCGATCGGGTCGCCGAAGGTGCTGTTGCCAAAGCCGCGGGTCCCGCTGACGCCGTTCTGATAGTTGAACTGGCCGCTCGCTCCATAGGCCAGGTCGACGTTCTGGCTGAAGTTCTTGGTGCCGTTCTCACCGGAAGCCCAGATGTAGCCGGCCGGTCCTTTCGCGAAAAGCCACTGTGCGGAGGTGCTGCCGGTATTGGTGGCCTGCACCACCGCCGCCCCGCTGGCGGTCGAGCCGCTCTGGACGGTCAGAGCCTTGCCGGAATGCACGAACAGCAGGGTGAAATAACCGCCGCCCGCGTCCTGCAGGGTGAACTTCTGGTTGGTGCCGCCATTCCAGTCGTAGAGGTTCGCCCCGGCGTTTTCCGCCTGGGAGGCGGTGTAGATCTCGATCGCCCGGCCGCTGCCGACCCCGATCAGATTGTACTGCCCGCTCCCCAGGGAGTTGACGGTCCAGGCCTGGTTGCTGCCGCCGTTCGGGGTCGACTGGATGATTGGCGTGCCGTTGACCGTGCCGGCCGCGGAGGCGTCCAGCGCCAACCCGTCATGACGGGCGATCAGGTTGTAGGCCGTGCCCGAGACAATCTGGGCATGCAGGCTGACAGGCAGCATGCCGGCCGGAGCGGCGAGGCATAGGGTGGTGAGGAGGCGGGTGTTCATGGAGGTCGGTCAGGTGGATTTATAGGTTTTTCGATCAGGGTACGGGTCAGCGCGTAACACCGGGATCGGCGCCACGAAAAAGGCACGACGAGACGGAGACAGCAGCGCTCCGCCGGCATTCGGCGCCGCGATCAGACAGCGCGAACGGATAGGTTGTTAGAGTCCGTCCGTGAAATGAATCCACGCGACGGCCGGGTGTTTTTAGATCTGGCAGTTAAAACAAGAATCCACCCCTCATGGGCAAGAAAATAATGCATCCGGAAAAGACGTCATCTGATCGGTAACTCATTGATCTGTCGTTCATAGTAACGAGATCGATTTCTATCGCTATGGTGCCAGTTCGTCCTCGATCCGGACAATGAAAACACCACCCCCCAGAGGAGGCTTCCATGTCATCTTCATTGCCTGTCAATCCATCTCACCGCTTCATGTCCTAATTTGCCCAGTTCGCAAAATCGGACATAGCCTCAACGTGGCGCATATCCACAAATTGCGCTTCAATGCCAAGGGTCTCCAAACGTGTATCTACGATGAATATCGTAAGCGTTTCCGACCCCCTCCTCAAAGCCCTCAAAAAAAATTCACCGGCACCCCCTTCGCCCGCCTCACCTCGACCTCCAAATCCAAAATCCCTGCCTTTAATCTGTGTAATCTGCGTAATCCGTAAATCAGTGAAACCCGGCCCGAAGCTCAGAAAAGAGCGCGCCCTTCGCGTTTCAACCTCTTCTCTCCCCGCCATTGCCCTGCGCAAAATCCCTCCCTACCCTCGCTGTCGATGAAACCCGCCGCGCCCTCCCGCCTGCTGCTGGTCGAGGACGACCTGCGCGTGGCCCTCAGCCTCGTCGCCGCCCTCACCGAGGAAGGCTACGAGGCCACCACCGTCGCCACCGCGGAGGACGCCGCGCTCAGCTTCCGCGCCCGGCCCTTCGACCTCGTGGTGCTCGACTGGATGCTGCCCGGCCGCCCCGGCACGGAGCTGCTCGCCGGCTGGCGCGCTCAAGGCATCCGCGTCCCGGTGCTGCTGCTCACCGCCCGCGATGCCGTCACCGATCGGGTAGAGGGTCTCGACGCCGGCGCCGATGATTACCTGGCCAAGCCCTTCGCCTTTGCCGAGCTGCTCGCCCGCATCCGCGCCCTCCTCCGCCGGGCTCTGCCGCCCGAGCCGCTGCGCCGCACCC
>JAQGPE010000442.1 GCA_028293225.1 Akkermansiaceae bacterium
GTCCGGGAGCGGGGCCTTCTCCTTCTACGACGTGACGAACGTCTACAATCTGGCCGGCAAGAACGCGGCGAACTGGGGGACTCCCTTCGACCTCAACGAACTGGCCAATAACAATCTGGTGCTCGGCGGCTTTCTCGACCTTGGAGCGATCCAGTACGTGCGCCTGGTCGACGTGGTCGGCAGCGGATCGATCCTCAGCGGCGGGAGCGAGATCCCGGGAATCGCCAAGGATTCCCACGGCAATCCGATCCTCGACAACTGGGTGACCACGGGTTCGAGCGGCTTCGACTACGTGGGGCTGCCCACCGGGGCGATCGGGGTCGTGAATTCGGTGCCGGAGCCGTCCGCGCTGGTGATCGGCGCTTGCTTCACCGGCCTGCTTCTCGGCCGGCGGCGCGCGGCCAGACTGGTCTGAGGCGTGGCGAGCGTCTGGATCGTTTTCAACGGTCTGAATCAAGAGGCGCCTCCGGCCGGGCAGGAGATGATGGGCTGGCCGCTGCCAGGGGACTGGCGGCGGCCTGATCCGTGTCAGGATGCGGCCTTCAGGGTGCCGAGGACCTTGTAGTGGCTGAGGATAACGCCGGAGGGCAGGGCGGTGGAGTCGATGAGTTCGAAGGTGCGGGCCGGGGTTCCTTCAGTGAAGAAGCGTTTGCCGGCGCCGAGGAGGGCGGGATAGACGATGAGGAGGATTTCATCGGCCAGGCCGTGTTCGAGGACGGTTGAGGTCAGGGAGGGGCTGCCGGAGAGGACGAGGTTGGGGCCGTCCTGCGATTTGAGGCGGCGGATGCCCTCGACGAGATCCGGTCCCAGGCCTTCGAACGGGCCCCACTCAAGGCTTTCCGGACGGTGGGTGACGACATATTTGGTCGCGGCATTGATGCGGTCGCCGATGGGGCTGGCCGGGGCCTGGGGCCACCAGCCCGACCAGACGTCGTAGGTACGGCGGCCGAGCACGAGGTCGAACTTCTCGCCATGGGCGGCCATGACGGCGTCCCGGCCGGCGGGGGTCCGGTAAGGGACGGTCCAGTCGCCGTAGGGGAAGTCGTCGTCGCAGTTGGAAACCTGGATGACGCCGTCCAGGGAGATGTGTTCGATGATCTTGAGTGTTCTCATTTGAGTCGGTGAATGTTCGTTCATCCCTTTGACGAATGGATGAGGTGATTTTGGACATGACGGCGTGTTTTTCGCCAACGACCTGCCCGTTTTGCCATGAGTGAACCAGATCGGATCGATTCCGGCGAATCCAGAGTCTGCCCTGATGCCGGGAACCGGCGGGGCACCGGAGATCGGGAAAGTCGCGCCGCCATGGAGGATTTCCGGGAGGCCTGCGCGACTCAGCTTGCATTGCATTGCATGGCGAGGAGGATTCACTAACGCGCTTGATAGGAAGCAGCGAAGGCTGGGAGCCGGCAGCTCAGCTCATTGTTCTGACCTTGAAGGAAAACCACCGATCATGAAGAAATCCAAATTTCCGCTGATGCACAACATGGGCATCGTGGTCGAAAACCTTGATGCCGCCATCGAGTTCTTCACCGAACTTGGCCTCGAGCTTGAGGGTCGCGGCCCGGTCGAAGGAGACTGGGCGGGTGGCGTCACGGGATTGCGCGACATGCGGGTCGAGATTGCCATGATGCGGACGCCGGACGGTCATGGCCGGCTGGAGCTGTCCCGGTTCCTCGCTCCGCCGGTGGCCGCTGATCATCGTCGCGCCCCGGTGAACGCTCTGGGCTACCTCCGGGTCATGTTCACCGTCGAGGACCTCGACGATACGCTGGCGCGTCTGCGCAAACACGGTGCGGAGGTCGTGGACCAGGTGGTCGAGTATGAAGACGTGTATCGACTTTGCTACATCAGGGGCCCCGAGGGAATCTTGATCGGGCTGGCGCAAGAGCTCGGGTAACGGAACAGGCCGGTGACACGGGCACCGGGTTTGGCAGCAGGAGAGGGCTATCAATGACGCCGCGTCGAGCGACGTCTCTTGCTGCGCGGGAGCGTGAGGGCGATGGGCGGACTCTGTCATGCGCCTACAACTGCGAGATTGAAGTAGCCGCCTTTGCTTGTTAGTGGAAGTCACTGCTTGGGGTCGATGGTCATCGATCTTTCCCATTCCCTTTATGAAAACCTCGCTCGCCCTTCTCTTCGTCGCCCTGATTGGTTTGGCCGCGTTTTTGATGGGGAGGGGGAACCCGGGTGAGCCAGCGGGGCAGGCGGCTACGGAAACCACCGTGTCGGGCTCTCCGGCTGAAGTGAGGGCCAAGCCAACCCGGGCCGTCCCGGATCCCCGGACCAGGGTGAAGGCCAGGGTCGGGACCGATGTATTGACCCCGGAGAAGGCGACGCTCCTCACGTCCGGAGAACGGATCGAACTTCTGAAGAAGGCGGCGCTGCTGGCGGATCCCGAGAAGCAGGCGGACATCCTGTGTGGATTGATTTCCGTGATGAATCAGGACGAGCTGACGGAGACTGCCAAGGTGCTGCTGGATGCCCAGCGCCGGGGTAACAGCTGGTCGCAGGAGGTGTGGAACACGCTCTGGACCCAGTGGGGCCGGGTCAATGCGGAGGCTTGCCTGGCCCTATCGAAAACGGGGGAACACTACCCGGGTTGGAACGGTTTGAATGGCTTGAACACCCCCAATGACTACCGGTGTCTCATGGCGGGATGGCTTGAGACTCAGCCGGAGGCGGCGCAGGCCTGGGCGCGCCAAGCCAAGAACGATTTCAGGGAGGCCACGGCGGCCGCCTACGCCATCACCAGCGGCGCCAACGGCGATCTCAAGCAGATGGAGGCGGGCATGCTGGCCGTCGCCGGTGACAAGCTCACGCTCCAGGCGTGCTTCGGGGACTACTTCGACCTGGCGACTTCCACGGGTGACAAGGCGCTGCCCTCGGCCGTCTATGAGCAGCTCGATCCCGCCTTGCGGCCGGGGGCCTGGCCGGAGGTGGCAGCGCGGCTGGCCTACTCCGATTCTGAGACGGCGGCCGCCTGGCTCAAGCAGCATGGCAACGATCCCGGGCATGACGATCAGGCGACTCACAATCTGGTGAACCAGTTGGCCGCAAAAGATCCCGCGGGAACGGCGAAGTGGGCGAGTGAATTGCCGGCGGCAACGGGCGACGGTGCCAACGGGCTGCCTCACCCGGCGGTCCAGCCGATCGGGATATGGCTCCAGCAGGACCCGGAGGCGGCCAATGCCTGGCTGCTCACCCAGCCTGCCGATGCGCCGTGGGTCGCTCCCTTCAAGCCGGGCAAATAAGGCGCCGATGCGTTCTTTTCCGCGATTCCGAATTCCATCGAGATGAAGCTGTCCTCCGTTCTGGTTCTGGCGGTCTGCGCAGGAGTTGTCGCGTTCGTGGCCGGGCACCGGACTCACCAGGAGCGGGGTCCGGCAACCGCGCCGGCTGAGGCCCGCCGTACCGCCGCGCCGGCGAATTCCGGAGGCGCGCATGCTTCCCGGGATGCCGCCGCGGTTGCCGCGGTCCGGGCGATCGGGAAGTACGCCGCCTGCAGTCAGGAGTTCTCCGCCAGCAATGCCGCGCGGCTGAGCTCCCAGGAACGACTGCAACTGCTGGCCAATGGCGCCCTGGTGGGCGACTACGGGAACCAGGAAGCGATGCTGTGCGGCTTGATCTCCGTGCTTTCCAGGGAGGAAATTCAGGAAGCCACGGGCATCCTCAGCGGGATCCAGGACCAGGGAAACCGCCAGGCGCCCGAAGTGTGGAAAAGTCTCTGGCAGCAGTGGGGGCGCCTGGATCCCGAGGGAGGGCTGGCGCATTTTGGTGCGGACGAGGGTGGCAAGTCTCCGGTCGATGCCCGGAACATGATGACCGGCTGGCTGGAGACGGATGCCGCCGGGGCTCTGGCATGGGCGCAGAAACCCGGCAAAGCCCCGCTCGAAGCGGCCGCCGCCGCGCTGGCCATCAGTCAAAGCGCCAACGGCGACCTCAAACAGCTGGAGTCCGCGATTCTCAAATTTCCGGGCGAGGATGCGACGGCGAAGGCCTGCCTGGACGACTACTTCGACCTGGCGAGCCTGGCGGGGAAAGACCAAAGCGCCGCGGCCATCTACGAGCAGATCTCTCCTTCCCTGCGTCCGGCGGCCTGGCCCGCGGCGGCGAAGCGCATCGGCTATGGAAACTCTGCCGAGGCGAAAGCCTGGCTCACCGAGCACGCCGGTGACCCGGGCCGGAACTATGGTCAGATCGGAGACTTGTTCCAGACGCTGACCTACGAAGACCCCGCGGGGACCGCCCGATGGGCAGTGCAGTTGCCGTACTCGGCAGCCACGGATCCCGTCCATCCGGCGGTCATGCCGGTGGCGAACTGGCTGGAGCGTGATCCAGAGGCAGCGGCTGCCTGGCTAAAGACGCAGCCGGCGGACGTGCCGTGGAATTTGCGGCAAGCCCGGTGAAGTTCTCACTTCTTCTGCTGCGCCTGGCGTTCGCGGAAAGCTGCTACTTTGGCGCGGTTGCCGCAGGCAGCGGCGCTGCACCATTGGCGGCGGTGGTTCTTGGTGGTGTCGTAGAAGAACAGGACGCAGCCGTGGCCGGCGCATTGGCGCAGGTAGGCGAGGTTGCATTCCGTGAGGAAGTTCGCGATCTGGCGGCAGAGGATGGCCATGGCGAGGTCGAGGCCACGCAGCTTTGAGGCGGAGCGGGTCAGTTCGCAGGGAGTCCCCTCCCCCTCCGCTGCTGCTGCGACGGCTTCGGAGAAGTGATCCTTTTCCAGGGCGGCGTTCAGAATTCGCAGGAAGTCCCTGGCGACTGGCTTGCTGGCCAGGATGGCCTCGACCTGCCTGGCCCAGGCGGTGCGCAGGGCGACCACCGTTGCGAGGGCGGCGGGGGCTTCGGCCTTGCTCACCTCGAGGGCCGGGCCCGCCCCGAGATCCGCCTGGCGCAGCCACTCCAGCAGGTCCGGCCAGGAGCGCAGCTGGTCCTCCAGCTCGCCACGAGGTGCGTAGTAGGTGTTGGCGAAATCCAGGGCCGGATGTTCGCCGAGAAAGACGAATTCCGCATCGGTCGGGTGCATGGCTGCAAAGTAACCTTCAAAATTAGTTTTGACAAGTTTCAATGCCGGATGCATCTCGTAACCGTCATTAAGAACTTTTGAAGGTTACTCGAACCAACCTCCATTCATTCGAACCGATCCAATGCCATGAAAATGATTCCAGCCCTCCTCGCCGGAGCCCTTGCGCTTTCGGTCACCACCACCCTGGCCTCCGCCGCCGCTGCCTCAGCCAAGACCACCGCCACCCAAACCGCCGTGAACACCGAGATCCACTACAAGACCGTCACCCTGCCTGAAGCCGACATTTTCTACCGCGAGGCCGGCGATCCGTCCAAGCCGGTGATCCTGCTGCTGCACGGCTTCCCGACTTCCAGCCACATGTTCCGTGATCTG
>JAQGPE010000477.1 GCA_028293225.1 Akkermansiaceae bacterium
CGTCCTTCTGGAAGCAGGAGCCGCCGAAGCCGACGGAGGCTTTGAGGAATTTCGGGCCGATGCGGGAGTCGGTGCCGATCGCGCGGGCGACCTCGTCGACATCGGCGCCGGTCTTTTCGCAAAGGGCGGAGACGGCGTTGATCGACGAAATGCGCTGCGCCAGGAAGGCGTTGGCCACCAGCTTGGAAAGCTCCGACGACCACAGGTTGGTGGTGAGGATGCGCTCGCGCGGAACCCAGCGGGCGTAGATGGAAACGAGAGTTTCCATGGCCGCCCGGCCTTCCGGCGTCGACTCGCCGCCGATCAGAATACGATCGGGATTCTGCAGGTCGGAAATGGCGGTGCCCTCCGCGAGGAATTCAGGATTGGAGAGGATCTGGAACTTGCCGGAAGCGGAGTTGGCGCCCAGGACGGTCTTGAGAGCCTCCGCGGTTTTGACCGGGATGGTTGATTTCTCCACAACGATCTTCGGGCCGTCGGAAACTTCGGCGATCGTCCGGGCGGCCAGCTCGATGTAGCGCAGATCCGCGGCACGACCGGCTCCGGCGCCATAGGTTTTGGTGGGCGTTCCAACGGACACGAAGATGATGTCCGCTTCGCGGATCGCCTCGTTGACCTTGGTCGAGAAGAAGAGGTTGCGGCCGCGTGCCGACTCGACGACTTCGTTGAGGCCGGGCTCGTAGACGGGCAGGTCGTCCGAGTTCCAGGCGGCGATACGGGTCTCGTTGAGGTCGCAGACGGTCACCTGGATATCCGGGCACTTGGCTGCGATCATGGCCATCGTGGGGCCGCCGACATATCCTGCTCCTAGGCAGCAAATCTTCATAGTCGTATGTGTCCTAATGGGCAAATGGCTGGCACGCTGCCGCCCGTGGTCGGAACCCTGGAAAGGGAAAACCAAAACGAGCGGCTGGGGGCTGTACCCGGTTTCGACTCAGGACTGGAAGAGAGCCTGTTGTGACTGACTTCCGGCAGTTCTGAAGGTGGCCAGATGGGGGCATTGAGCATGAGGAGTACCATTTGTTCAATCTAAATTGAACAATTCTTCCGCCACATGGAATGGAGCAAATTCAGCCATTTAAACGCGAAAAAACCCGCATCCGGAGAACCGGACGCGGGTCGCTGAAATCACCAGAAACGGAGACTAACGATCAAGCGCGGCGGCGGCGCAGGAAGCCAAGAGCAGCAACGCCCGCGAGAGCGAAGGACGAGACTTCTGGAACCGGGTTGACGGCGATGTTGTCGAAACGCAGGAAGTCCGCGCTGTTTCCCCAAGTGGCTGGAGCACCCGACTGGGTGACGCTGAAGCCGATATCCTGATAGACGGCGCTCGAGTCGTAGCCGGGTGGCAGGAAAGCGACCGTGTTGGAGGACGAGTTGTCGGCAGGAGCGTAGTGGAGCTCAACGCCCGAAGCCAGGAAGGTCAGGCTGAAGTTGTATTCCGACAGAGCAACGATCGGGCTGGCAAGCTGAACCGTGCCGCTGGCGGTGGTGTAAGAGATCAGCCAGCCGCCTGGGACGGTTGCGTCCGTGTTTTCCGGAGTGAAGGTCAGGGAAGCGAGGCTGGTATTGCCCGCGCCACGGATCTCCATGCCGAAGGAGTCACGAACATTGAAGCCGCCATTGGAATCGTTGATGGCGATGGTCGTGCTGATCTGCGTGTTGAGGATCGAGCCCTGGCCGGCAAGGGAACCGAAAGCGGTGACGGTGGCGTCCGCGCTATTGGCGATGGCCGTGCCGATGGCACCAGACTTGGTGCCGGATCCGCCGGTAACGTTGCTCCAAGCTTCGGTGTACGAAATCGGATAAGTGACGCCGGCGCTGACGGTGTTGGAGCCCACCTGGGTCCAGTTGGAGGCCGGAAGCGGAGTGCGGTTGTCACCGGTCTGGACCACGTAGTCGGGGCCCTCGAAGTCATAGATCACCGCGGAAAAGGCGGAACCCACGGGCAAAAGAGCAAGAAGGGAAAGGTAGATTGGCTTCATATTTGGGAAGGATGACCGTGAGACCACGGCACGATTAAGGAGAGGCGGGTAAAAAGCACCCGCTAACTTGGAATCTTCCGCAGAAGTAACCCTCTAAAGAGGAATTACTGCTGTCTAACTGGAGGCGCCGTCGGGGAGGTGCCGATCTCGATCTCAACCGCAGGAGGAGCAGCAGGAGGAGGGGCAATCACTGGAGGCGTCGTCACAGAAACAGGAGGAGTCGTCACTGGAGGATTCGCACCGACGACAGTGGTCGTCGAGGTGGTCGTCTCAGTCACGTTC
Source organism: Akkermansiaceae bacterium (assembly GCA_028293225.1). Classification (GTDB taxonomy): domain Bacteria; phylum Verrucomicrobiota; class Verrucomicrobiia; order Verrucomicrobiales; family Akkermansiaceae; genus Haloferula. The sequence goes on from JAQGPE010000477.1 coordinate 2,268, forward strand.
GAATACTGACCGCCACCCACTGGGGTCGAGGTCGTAACCTGCTCCGAAGCCTGGATCGTCGTGGTGTTGCCCACGACGGTAGCGACTTCGGTGATATTGGTGGTGGTGATGGTACCGTCCTGGGCAGTGACCTGCTTGGACTGGGAGGTGGTCGTGGCGTTGCCGACAACCGACACCGAGACCTTGGCCATCGCCGAAGAGCCGGCGAGTGCACCGAGTGCAACCAGCCCGAAGGCGAGGATTTGCGCAAATTTACGTTTCATGGCGGCGCGAATTCAGTTTATTTTGTTAGGTTCGTCAATCCCCAATATAAGGGATTTATCAACACTAGGTGACATTAATGTCGTTAACAGGGAAGCACATGGGATGCCAACCCACTATCGATTGTTCTTGAGACAAGTTCAGCAAAGTCAATCCTTCAAGGCTTCCGCAAGCGCCGCCTGAAAGGCCGGCCGGCCCTTGGCGAGCTTGTTCAGTTCACGCAAGAGCTCGCGGCGTTCATGATAGCGGGGGTCCACGCGATCGGCGGCATCGGCACGGCGAAGGGCCTCCCGCCAGGAATCCACGGAGAGGGCCGGGTCGATCGTCGCCCATTCCAGACCCTGGAGATAAGGGATTTTCGCCCAATGCGAATTGAGAGCGCTTTCCACAGCGAAGGCCTTTTTGGCGTCCTTCCGCCGGGCATCGAAGTAGAGATCCCCTCGCCCGGCCAGCCCGTAGGGCCGGTAGTCGAGCGGAGCCAGGCGGGTGGTTTGCTCCGCCAGTTCGATCGCCTGGGTGAGTTTCGGGACCTTGGTGATCAGCAACTCGCCCCCTTCAGGAACGGCTTCCCGGTACATGGCGAGGGCCCGGTCATAGTTAAGGTCGGCGCGACCGGTCGCCGAAGGCGGGCCGCCAAACCAGACTCCGGCCGCGAACCAGCCGCCAAGCGCCAGGACCAGGAGACCGGCAAACCGGGCGGGCCACACCGCGGGAGCGGGCCGCTTCCAGTCCCGGGAAGTGCGGAAGGAGAGGGCAAACAGCAGGGCCGCCGACCAGGCCAGGGCGATGCGGTGGCCGGGCACATCGAAAACGCCGTGGATCGCAACCAGAGCCGCGCCGGTCAGACACGCCATCCGCAGGGCTCGGTCACGACCGGCCCGGGCCTCTCTGAAAGAACGGAACAAGGCCATCGCCACGAGGACCAGCAGGGCGCCGGTCGCCAAAACGCCGGTCTCGGAGACCAGCCAGAGCCAGTCGCTTTCCGGATGCAGGATTTTGTGGTTGTTCACCCCGATGGTGCGTTCGCGGTACTGCGGGATCACCAGCGAGAACTGTCCCGCGCCAATCCCGGTGAAGAGATGGTCACGGACTAGGGAAAGGGTATCGAGCGCGATCGGGACGCGGAAATCGAGAGCCTCCAGGTGCTCCCCTTTCACCTCCTGGGTCGCATCC
>JAQGPE010000490.1 GCA_028293225.1 Akkermansiaceae bacterium
GTGGCGGCTCGTCGAGGCGGCTCCGGCTGCCACCGTTGGAGGCCAGCGCCGGTGATCCGCCGCGGGAGGAGCCCGAGTTGGAGGCGGTGGAGCGGCCACTGTCATTGCCGCCGCCGCCGCTGTTTCCACCGCCGCGGTTGCTGTTGCTGCCGCGGGAGGAGGAGTTCGAGTCGGACTGGTCGCGATCCGCCTTGTTGTCCGCCACGGCCTTGTCGACCGCGCGGTTGTAAGCGTGGGCGTCGGCGCGCTCCTGCTGGTGGGCGGCGATGGCGTCCGCGGACTCGATGCCGAAATCGTCCATCTGCTGGGGCGTCATTTCGAGCGCCGAGAAGCGGCCGGAGCCATTCTGATGGCGGAACTCGATGCCTGCGTCGGTCACGCGGGTCACGGTGACGTTCTCATAGGTGCGGCCGGCGCGGGAGGTCAGGCTCGTGAAGCTGCGGCCCACGGTGGCGCTGCGCTTGGCGGCAGCCCACTGGTGGCGGGCATCCTGGACCTGGTCGTCGAGCGCGGCGATGTCGGCCGCGACCTGGGCGCGCTGGGATTCCAGTGTGCGCTTGGCCTGGGCAAGGTTGCCGGTGCTGGCGAAAATGGAGTCGACTTCCAGCTGAACGGCGGTCGCACGCTCGAAGCGGGTCTGCAAAAGAGTGAGGCGCTGGGCGGATGCTTCGCGGTCGCCTTCGAGACGCCACCACTCGGCGTCATTCTGGGCGGTGGAGTGGCGCTCGCAGCTGGGGAGGCTTGCTGCAAGAGCCACCAGGAGGAGTCTGGTGGGAGAACGCATGGCCGGATCGTGTATGGACATTGAGTGCGGATCAAGGTGAATGAGCCGAAGACAGGGGGTAGACGTGTAAAACGAACGTAAATTCATCTGACCTTCACGGAAGCTTCATGGAGGGGGCCATTTCGCCACAATGTTGTCCCAAGATGAGAGTTTTGTGACCGAAAGATAAGGTTCGCAAAATGGATCTTCCTCTGCGGTTCCGAGGGCCTGGTAGAGCTTCCAGATGGGCTTGGGCTCCAGAGGGTGGCCTGGCTCGTCGGGGAATTTCCGCAGGCCGATTTTCAGCCCGCCCTCGCCGCGGTTGTCGACCCAGTTGTGATACATCCATGCCTGGATCGCGCCCAGCTTCTCAATTTTCTTCCAGGCGTAGGCCATGCCGGCGGCTTGGTCGCGCAGGGAAATTTCGCTGTAATCCGGTGAATTGAAGCCATTTTCGCTGAGGTGAACCGTGCGCACTTCGCCCTGCGGGCCGAGCATGGCGGGCTGTCTCATCCAGGCGTCGAGAACCTCCAGATTCCGCGGGGTGATCTTTTTGGTGTCGAAGGACAGGGTCGCTTCATTATCTTCCCAGGTCCGTGGATTAAATAACGATTGGGGATAGGGATGATAAGCGACACCCCAGGCAAAGTTGCCCTCGTTGCGGGAAAAAGCGGACAGTAATTCCAGCATATTCCGTGATGCGTAAGAGTGTCCATCCGCCGTGCCGGTCCAATAGTGCGTCAGGGAAATAAACGCTTTGGCGTGAGGATCATACTGCCGGATCAATAAGTCGGTGATCCGCATCGACCGATAGTAAAGATCCATGAAAGAAGCGGCTTCCTTGACCCCGCAGTTGGTCCAGGTCCAGCCGGCATCGACCTCATTGTGAAGGATCCAGTGGTGGACCCGGCCATGGGCTCCGTCCGGCCGGCTCCACCGCTCCGCCATGAAATTCACGATCGCCCCGTAGAGAGCCATGCCGTCCGCGGAGGTCACATTCGGCATGGCGAAGATCCCCTCCGCCGTGGCATCCGGGTGGCCGAGCAGCTTCACCGTGGCATCACCGCCTTTGACGGGATTTGGCACCAGCAGGATGGCGGAGACCATGACGCCGTGGCGGGCCGCCTCGGTGAAGGTGGCGTCATAGCCTTTCAGCCGGTCTTCCTGGACATAGTAGGTCCGCCCCTCCCAGAGATAGGGGGTGCGGCCGGGGGTGTTTTCCAGGGAGAGCATGTCCTGGATCATCACGTTCACGGTGATGGAGGTGATGCCCAGCCGCTCCAGCTCGCCGAGTGGCTCGCGCGCGGCGCTCCATCCTCCCAGTCCCTTCTTCGACTTCGGCTTCGCCTCCGGCAGGTCCGGGGCGCGACAGGCGATGTCGTCGGAGAAACGGGCGTGCGAGACCGGCTCCGCCACCCTGCCCTCCGCGGTTTTCCGGACCAGTTGCCATTTTGAAAGCAGGCGGTCGTGCTTTTTTCCGTCCCGGTCGATGAAGCGCGGCACCTTGGCCTGGAACCCGCCATCCCCGCCCGGGTCGAGCGTGACGAGGTCCGCATACCGGTCCGGATCCGAAAGTAGCCGCTCGATGGGGATCTCCGCCAGCGCCAGGCCCTCCGGGGAGCCTTTCAGCGTCCCGCGAATGGCCACTGCATCCGCTGTCACGGAGACGCGGCCGATTTCCTCCGGCATCTTCGCATCCAGATCGGCTTGCACCAGCGGAGCCGGGTCGGAGGTGGCAGCCCCGGCGCAGGGGCAGACCCCGGCGGCGATGGCGAGCGAAAAGGCCGGAAGCGGCAGCAGGCGGAGGAGGGCGCGCATCTCCTGTCTACGCGGCGGCGGCGGCGGGGTTTTCGCGGCGGCGGCTTTCTTCTCCCTGGGCCGGGCAACCGCTTCCGCGCACTCCCCTTTAATCACGGCATTACTTTCTTTTCCTTCATTGATTTCAAAGCATCCTCCAATTTTTTCAGCGATTTCACTCTTTGAACC
>JAQGPE010000638.1 GCA_028293225.1 Akkermansiaceae bacterium
AATACATCTCGGGCACCGACCCTCACAATGCCGACACCGACGGCGACGGCCTGCTGGACGGCGCGGAAACTAACACGGGCACCTGGATCGACGCGACCCACACCGGCACCGATCCTCTCGTGGCCGACACCGATGGCGACGGTCTGCTCGATGGCGTGGAGAATCCAACCCAGGCCTCCACAGGTGTGACCCAGCCCGGCACCGATCCGAACAAGGCCGACAGCGACGGCGATGGCTATGGCGACCTGAGCGAAATCGTCCTGGGTACCAATCCGAAGCTGGCGAGCAGCGTGCCGAGCTTCAGCTATACCAACATCCTGGCGGACAACTTCGACGGGGTGGCCACGAACTCGACGTATTCCTTGACCAGCACCAGCGGCACCGCGCCATCCGTGGCGGCCACCGGACTGGCTTCGAACGGAAACTCCGCCCAGCTCACTTCGGCGACCGCGGGAAACAACAACTCGATCGCCTGGAATCAGGTGGCCACAGGCTCGCCGCAGTCGATCAAGCTGACCTTCGACTTCCGCTTTGGTAACAATGTCAACCCGGCAGACGGCTTCGGCATCGGCCTGTTCCGCACCGCCACCTATGGCACCACGGCTCCGATCAATCCGGCCGACGGCAAAAACTGGGAAAACCCGACCGCCAATGGCGGCTATCCTGACGCGGTGGTCCTCGGCTTCGGGGTCTACGGCGCCAACGTGATCCGCCTGACCGGCCCGGCCAGCCCGGGAACCGCCCTGGTGGAACTGGCCTCCCCGTTCCTCCTGACGAGCAATCTGTTCAACCGGGCGATCCTCACCGGCGTGACCAACGGCTCGTCGGGCACCCTGTTCAGCCTGACCGTCATCCAGGACGTCAACGGAGCTTCGCCCACCACCCGGCAGATCTTCTCCAATGTGCTGGTGCCGGGCTTCAATGTGGCCACCGACCAGTTCCGGCTGATCTCCGGCGGCCGCACCGGTCAGCTCTTCACCCAGATCGACCTGGACAACGTGCAGCTGGCCACCGCCGGCACGACCACGGCTCCGGCACCGACCATCAGCATTGCCAAGACCACCGGCCAGCCGGTGATCACCTACACCGGCGTGCTGCAGTCCTCGCCTGATCTGGTGACCTTCACCGACGTGGCCGGAGCCGCCTCCCCCTACACGGTGCCTGCCGCCTCCCCGGCCAAGATGTTCTACCGGTCCCGGCAGCCCTGAACTGCTGAGATCCTGAAGATCGATTTCCCATCCCCGGCCGTGAGTATTTTCTCCGGCCGGGGATTTTTTTGTCCCTCGTTCGCGTAGAAGAAAAAGGGATGGACCGTTTCCCGGAAATTGCGGCCTTCCTTTCCCGTGCATTTTTTTCAAACGCCCGCTAGAATCCGCCAGCGGAACGAGGTGGCGCCCTTCCCACCCTCGTTAAAAGCCTTTAGCAGTCCCCTTCGGTGCAGAATCTCCAGAACGACATCGCGACCATCCGCCGCATCGAAGCGGTGCCGCGGATCCTCGATGTGGTCTGCCGGACCACCGGCATGGGCTTCGCGGCGGTGGCCCGGGTCACGGAGGACCGCTGGATCGCCTGCGGCGTCCTGGACCGGATCAACTTCGGGCTCCAGCCCGGTGGCGAGCTGCAGATCGAGACGACCATCTGCCACGAGATCCGCCAGAACCGCCAGCCGGTCGTGATCAACCACGTGGCGGAGGATCCGGACTATTGCGGACACCACACGCCCGCGATGTACGGCCTGCAGAGCTACATTTCGATGCCGATCCTCCTCCCCGACGGGCGCTTTTTCGGGACGCTCTGTGCCATCGATCCGCGGCCTGCCGTGGTCAATACCCCGGAGATCGTCGAGATGTTCCGGCTCTTTGCCGAGCTGATCGCCTTCCACATCGATGCCTCGGAAAAGCTCGCCACCAGCGAATCGACCCTGCTGGCGGAACGCGAGACGTCCGAGCTGCGCGAACAATTCGTGGCCGTGCTGGGCCATGACCTGCGCAATCCGCTCGCAGCGATCTCATCGGCGGCCGGGGTCCTGGGGATGGCAGCCAAGGACGACCGCATTCACAAGCTGGCGGACATCATTCAGAGCAGCGTTTCGCGCATGGCGGGATTGATCGAGAACGTCCTGGATTTCGCCCGCGGGCGGCTCGGTGACGGCATCACGGTGGATCGGCGCGATGAAATCGAACTCCAGCCCGTGCTCGACCAGATCGTCGGGGAAATCCGCTCCACCCACCCGGAGCGTCAGATCGATACCGACTTCTCTCTCACGGAAAAGGTCGCCTGCGATCCGGGGCGGATTGGCCAACTCTTCTCGAATCTCCTGGGGAATGCCATCAGCCACGGCCGGGCCGCCGAGGCCGTAAAGGTCCGGGCCTTCAGCAAAGACGGAGTCTTCGAGCTTTCCGTGTCGAATGCCTCGGAGCCGATCCCGGCGTCGAAGCTGGAGCGGCTCTTTCACCCCTTTTCGCGCGGCGACTCGAAGGCCTACCAGCAGGGCCTCGGCCTCGGTCTCTACATCGCGTCCGAAATCGCGAAGGCCCACGGCGGCACCCTGGAGGTCCTCTCAATCCCGGAGGAGACGCGCTTCACCTTCCGGATGATGACCCGCACCGGCGGAAAGTCCTGATTTCCGCTACGCGCAGAGCTTCTCCATCTACGATTCTCCTAGTAGATCGACCGGAATTTCTCCGTCCCGTCACAGTCCTGCTACAGGAAATGGTGGCCATATCGTCACGTGACAAGGTCGTGGCAAGAGAGCCTTCGCCTGTTGGCTGTTAGTGGTCCAATTGAGCGCTGTCCCCGGAACGTCCTGTCTAAAACAGATGTGACGTTTCCGGAACCCCAGCACTCGAACCATGAGCCCACTCGGAAAAAGAACCCTTCCAGCCATGCTCCTCGTCAGCCTCTGCAGCATCTCCCTGCTGCCGGTTGCCTGGTCCCATGAGCACGAAGACAAAGCCCCGCCGCCACCTGCCGAACGACGCACCAATGTGTCGGCCGAGCAACTCGCCAAGCTTCTGAAGGATGCACCGGCGCCCGCCATTGCCACCCCGGAAACCCTTCAGTTGCCGCCTCTTCCCGCTGGAGTGGAAGAACTCAACTTCAAGGATTTCTACAAGATGCCGGTCGGCCCCCTGGGCCTCGAACCCACCGCTAAGCTTCAGACTCTCAATGGCAAACGCGTCCGGATCGTCGGCTTCATGGCCGAGATCAAACTGGACGACAAGCGCCAGATGATCTTCTCCTCCGTCCCCCTCAAGCCCCAGCCTGAGGAGTACGGCGTGGCCGATGAAATCCCCGCCACCCACATCCTGGTGACGGTACCCGGCAATCCTGAAGAGGAAATCCGCTTCACCCCGGGACCGATGCTTCTGACCGGAGTTCTCTCCGTCGGAACCGTCGGCGGCGAGACCTCCTTCGTCCGCATGCAGCTGGATGAAGCGCCAACTTCCGGCAAGTAAGCCGGCTCCAGAAAACAAGCAAGAGAACCGAACCGAACCAAATGAATCGAACCGAATTACGATACATGAATATCGTAACTGATTCATCCCTTCCGATCTCCTCCAAACCAACACAGCCCATGAAAACAAACCGCATCCTCCTCCTTACCGCCGCCTCTCTGACGGCCGGTCTCCTCACCGCTCCGTCCTTCGCCGCCCCTGTGGTCTCGCGTCTGACTCCTCCGAGCGCTCTCTTCACCTTCAACGACCCGACGCCTCCTTACGTCGCCCGCTTCCTGCCGGGACAGCGTTTCGACCTGCAGGCCACGGTCCGCCCTGACGCCGGCCAGACCATCACCAGCGCCATCTTCAAGGTCGATGGCAACGCGGTCCAGAGCCCGGTCTCCCTGCTCACCGCCAACGTCGCCGGCCTCCCTGCCAACTCGGTCGCCGCCACGCTCCGCGCTTACTCCAGCACGACTCCAGGTGTCCACACCTTCACGGTCGAAGCCACCCAGAGCAATGCCACCACGGTGACCGCCACCGGCAACTTCGAAGTGATCGCCATCAACAACAACGGCGGCACCAAGGCCAAGAACATCATCGTCTGCATCGGCGACGGCATGGGCATCGCCCACCGCACCGCCGCCCGCATCCTGAGCCGCGGGGTGCAGCAGGGCAAAGCCCTCTCCGACCTGGTGACCGACACGTTCCCGAACACCGGGATCGTGAAGACCAGCTCCCTGAACTCCATCGTCACGGACTCCGCTCCGGGCGCCGCCTGCTACTCCACGGGCAATAAGTTCAACAACAACCAGGAAGGCGTCTTCCCGGATGACACCACCGACAAGTTCGACAACCCACGCGTCGAACTCATCGGTGAATACCTCCACCGCACCCAGGGCAAGGCCCTCGGCATCGTCACCACCGCCGACGTCTTCGACGCCACCCCGGCCGCCTTCGGCATCCACACCCAGGACCGCGGCGCAGGCACCGGCATCTGCGACCAGTTCCTCGACGAAGCCACCCAGACCAGCGGCCTGAAGGTCCTGCTCGGCGGCGGCCGCAAGTGGTTCATCCCGTCCTCCACCCCGGGCAGCGCCCGCGCCACCTCCGGTGCCGACTACGCCCTGGCCCCTGAACTCGCCACCGCCTGGGGCGTCGCCACCGGCGTCGCCAACGACACCGGCCGCGACCTGATCGGCGACTTCCAGACCGCCGGCTTCAGCTACGCTCCGGACCGTACTTCCCTGAACGCGATCCCGGACAATACCCAGAAGCTCATCGGCCTCTTCTCCCTGTCGAATATGAACGTCTCGTTCGACAAGATCAACGGCCGCCGCGGCGTGATCCCGGCCGGCTCCACCACCGGCAACACCATCGTCAGCGACTACGGCTTCCCGGACCAGCCGATGCTCGATGAAATGACCGACAAGGCGCTGAAAGTGCTCAACAACACCCCACAGGGCTTCGTGCTCATGGTCGAAGGCGCCTCCATCGACAAGCAGGCCCACAACATGGACTCCGAACGCTGGATCCTGGACGCGGTCGAGTTCGATAACGCCATCGGCGTCTGCAAGAACTTCGCCACCGCCAACCCGAACACGCTGATCATCGTCACCGCCGACCACGAGTGCGGTGGCATCAGCATCATCGGTGGTTCCACCGTCACGAACGCCCAGCTTGTGACCGCCAGCACCGGCGGTGGTGGCGCCGCCACCCTGCGCGACCCGATCGTCGGCACCTATGACGCCGCGGGCTTCCCGAACTACGTCATGGCTCCGGACGGTTTCCCGGTCACGACCGACATCGACTACCGCATGCTGATCGGCTACGCCGCCAACTGCGACCGCTACGAAGACTGGGTCACCAATGTGCGCCCGCTCCGCGACTCCCAGCAGTCGTTCAACAACACCGCACCGCTGAACACCTACCCAGGCCTCCCGCTCAACCGCGACGTCGCTGGCGGTTTCCTGATCACCGGCCAGGTTCCCGGCTCCACCGCCGTGCACACCGCCGCTGACGTGCCGGTCTACTCCTTCGGCCGCGGCAGCAGCCTCTACGCCGGCACCATGGATAACACGGACGTCTTCTTCAAGGCCATGCAGGCTGCGATCGGCGGCGCCAAGTAAACGGGTGGGATCGATCCTCCTGAACCTTCACGATTGATACATGAAATCCCTTCTCACGGCCCTTGCGGCCCTCACCGTCCTCGCCCCGCTGGTGCAGGGCGCGACCACCTTCGACTTCGACGGCAGTGATGTCGCGACGACGACGGGCACCGCGCTTGGCACCACCGTCACCGTCCAGGGCGCCTACTGGGAAACGCTCGATGACAATGGCGACCCGCTCGCGACTCCCGGCTTCCGCCCGGACGTGACCGCCACCGTCACCGCCGCCGATCCCAATGTCTTCGGCTATGGTCCGGCCATCTCCGGCAAGGCCATCGACGGCACCAACGGTCCGCTGCTGTTCAACTTCACGGTGGCCCAGACGATCTCGAACTTCGGGATCACCCTGGACAACAGCACCTTTGGCAACATCCCAACGACCGGTGGCGATCCTGCCTTCGGCACGAACATCCTGTTCTACGATGCCGCCGACAACCTGATCGGTTTCATCCCGGTCGACCAGACGGTCTCCGGCTTCACGGTCAACGACGCCAGCACCTTCGCCAACGTCTCGAAGATCGTCCTGCCCTCCGGCGCCTACTACGACAACATGAACTTCACGGCCGTGCCGGAACCGGCCGCCCTCGCGCTGGCTGGCCTGGGCACGCTCCTGGCCTTCGTCCGCCGCCGGACGACCTGAACTCAGACCTGATTAAAAAACAAAGGCCTCCTGGAGCACCACTTGCTGCTCCGGGAGGCCTTTTTAATGTCCTACGATTGGTGTCCTAGTGACTCGATGATTCCACTCCGCCGATGGACCAGACCAGAGCCGCCGACCACTGGATGAAGGTCACCCCGATCAGCACCCAGGCCGTGTGGACGTCCACCTGCGGCAGGAGCGGGAAAAATTGTGGCGCGATGCAGGCGATCAGCGACCAGCTCAGGCAGAGGTTCATCGCAGTGATCGCATTGCGGTGGCGGATGCCGTAGCTGCGGCTGATGAGGGTCGGCAGCAGGTAGAAAACCAGCGCGCCGATGCCGAACAGAGCCCAGCAGGTGATCACCGTGGCCCGCGGCAGGGATTTGATGATCGCGTCCTGGCCGAAGTAGAGGTAGCCACCGGCAGCTCCCACGGAAATCAGGGCGAGTCCGATCACCCACCAACCCCAGCTCGGGATCGCGGCACTGCCGTGATGACGGTGACCACGGCGCCGGTGTTCGTCGAAATACGCTTCCGGTGGCAGGGGGGCGGGATGCGAATCCATGAACCGCCGTCTTAAACTTTCTACGGTCTCCATCCGGACCCTATAAGCCCGCATTTTCGCGCGCGCAAGTTTCTTGAAAGAACCTGACGGGATGACACGGATCGATTTCCGGACCGATACCGACCAGCGGTGGCCGTTCCACAGATAAAAAAACCACCTCACCCGCGTATTTCGGGCGTGACCGTGCGCCTCCTCCTCTCCCTCGCCGCCCTTTTCACCTGCTCTTCAGCCTTTGCCGCGCCCCTGCCCGCCTGGGCGCTGGGGCCCTTCACCCGTCCCGCAGAAGCCCAGCCGGTGATCCGCCCGGAAAAAGCCACCACCTTCCCCTGCCCACTCCGCCAGGAAGCGGTGCCCTGGGAGTTCTACCACACCTTCAATCCCGCAGCCGTTCTGAAGGACGGCAAAATCCAGGTGCTCTACCGCGCCGAGGACAACAGCGGTCCGATGCAGATCGGCGGCCACACCTCGCGCATCGGTCTGGGAGTGAGCGAGGACGGCCTCGCCTTCCAACGCCAGGCGGCCCCGGTCCTTTTCCCCGCCGACGACTCCCAGAAGGCCGCCGAGTGGGACGGCGGCTGCGAAGACCCGCGCATCGCCACCGCGCCGGACGGGACCTATGTCCTCACCTACACGCAGTACAACAAGAAGAACGTCCGCCTGGGCCTGGCCACTTCGAAGGACCTGAAATCCTGGGAGAAGCACGGCTCCGCCTTCACCGGCACGAAGTACGAGAACCTGGGCACCAAGTCCGCCTCCATCCTCCACGAGGTGAAGGACGGCAAACTGGTCGCCACTCAAATCGACGGAAAATACTGGATGTATTTCGGCGAGCAGCAGGTCAATGCCGCCACCTCCACCGACCTCATCCACTGGACCCCGCTCGAAACCGCGGACGGCAAGCTGCTGGCGATCATGAATACCCGCGAAGGCCGCTTCGACAGCGCCCTGACCGAGGTCGGCCCGCCGCTGATCAAAACCGACAAGGGCATCGTCCTGATCTACAACGGCAAGAACGGCACCGACGACAAACGGGACAAGGACCTTTCCCCTGCTGTCTACACCTGCGGACAGGCCCTCTTCGACCTCAAGGACCCCACCAGGCTGATCGAGCGGCTCGACACCACCTTCTTCAAGCCGGAGCTCCCCTGGGAAAAGAGCGGCCAGTATGTGGCGGGCACCACCTTCGCCGAGGGACTGCTGTTCCGGAACGGCGAGTGGATCCTCTACTACGGCTGCGCGGACACGTTTGTCGGCATGGCGAAAGCTCCTGCCGCGCAATGAAAACGGCCCGCAGCGATTCGCCGCGGACCGTCCGAATGGAAATTGGATCAACGAGGAGCAGGCGGTGCGGTCAGCCCTGGCGGCGGCGGCGCAGGATGCCGAGCGAGCCCATCAGGCCGAGAGCTATGGCGGAGGCTTCCGGCACCGCCACGGTGTTCGGACCGGCGACCGAGTTGGCGGCCACTTCCGTGGAGGAAAGCGCCGTGGTCCAGATACGGAACTCATCGACGCGACCGTCCAGGTCGGCGTCACCAAAGCCCACTGCCGCACCGATGTAGTTCTGGGAAGTATTGCCCAAGTCGGAGATCTGGCCGGTCCAGGCCACGCTATCGACCAGCGCACCCCCCAGATACATGCTGATCAGGTCGGCATTGGCATCGTAGACGATCGTCGCCTGGTAGCTGGTGGCCGCCAGCAGCTTGGCCGGGTTGGCGCCGCCACGGGTGTTCAGCTCATTTCCGCCGGTCAGGCGGAAGGAAGCGCTGGGGGTTTGGCCGTCACCGGCATTCGGCGTGAAGTCGATGTACTGGGTGGTGTCGTTGCCGAACATGTAGCCTTTCCGCCAGTCGGAGACGGCATCCATGGTGAACCACATCTCGACGGTCATGCTCTGCGTACCGGCGATGGTGGCGCCGATCGGAATCGAAGCCGCATTCGCGCGGGCAGCGCCAGGGCCGCCCGGCAGTTCGAGCTGGTTGCTGACCACACCAGCCGCACCGGTGACGACTGCGGTCGCGCCGCTCACGCTGTCCGTGAGGTCGCCGTTGAAACTCCAACGATGCTTGAGGTCGGCCAGGGTGGCCGCGTGGGACGACATCGTCAGGAGGCCGACGCCGAGGAGGATTTGGGGTATTTTTGACATTGGGTTCGTGCTGCGGATGGCAGCATTGACGGTCTAGGGGAGGCACAGTTGGTATGTCAAATGCGTTCCACGTCTTCGATTTTGAGCCAACTCTTTCATTACGAGGCATCAAGAAACGTTTCCCCAAGCATGAATGCGCCTTTTCCGGCCATAAAATGCGGCCGTTTTATACACCTGGAGGAGGAGATCGGGAAATTTCGAACCGATGCGGATTTACTTCTCTCCTCCCGGCCCGACTCTCAACCTGTCAGCGATCTCCCTCATGAAAGACCTCAAGGACGGTATCCGCGCCCTCGTCCGGCTCGACTGGACCGGACGCGTTCACAAGCGCTTCCGTGGCACCGATGCCGACAAACGCTACGCCAATGAGGTCGCGGTCCTGAAAGTGCTGGGCCAGCGCGGCTGCCCGTATGTCCCCCAGTTGCTGGAGGAATACCCCGACGAGCTCTATTTCGTCTCCAGTTCTTGCGGCAAGCCCGCCGACCAGATCAGCCGCGAGCGCTCCGATCAGCTCTTCGCCGAGCTGGAGCGCGACTACGGCATCCGCCACCTCGACGCCGAGCCGCGCAACATCACCTACGACCCGAAGGAGGGCCGTTTCTGCATCATCGACTTCGAACTCGCCGAGGTCCTGCCGGACCCGAAGGCGGCGTAGGCCGGACATGAAGTCCGCCCTGTCATGATTCCCGCGAACGGATCTCCGTCGCACTTTCTTCAATCCTCGGAGTCCTTCCTCCTCGCCCGGTTGAAGCCGGGATGTTAGGACGGTTCCGCAATCGCAGCGGTGAACCTGGAAACGATATTTCTGAGCCTCCTCAACGGAGACCATCCCGATTTCGGTGAAGTCCGGCTCAGCGCGCGATTCGAGAATCTCGCCTCCTGGCTCTTTCCCACCGTGCGTCCCGGCTGTTGGTATGATGGCGTGGCTGAACTGCGCCACCGGCGGCGGAAGGAAAAGCAAATCGTCTTCAACGGCCGCATGTGGGTCTGCCGGGGCGGGAACCAGTGGCAGGAAGACTTCGAAGCCCACCTCACCGACATGCGGCTCACCCGGCAGGGAATCCGCGTGAAGATGTGGATCGGTAACTTCTGTGCCGAGGGCAGCCTCCAGGAACTGAGGCATCCGCCGCAATGAAAGCAAAAAGCCGCCCGGTTTCCCGGACGGCTTTTGATTGAAACAACCCTTGCGAAAAAGGGATCGTCCGGCGATCGGATTACGGAAGCGGAACTTCCGAGATCGTCTTGAGAACGCGGCTGGCGATCGCGTATGGGTCGCCCTGCGAGTTCGGACGGCGGTCTTCAAGGTAACCCTTGTAGCCGGCGTTGACGAAGCTGTGAGGCACGCGAACGGAAGAACCGCGGTCGGCGATGCCGTAGCTGAACTTGTCGATCGACTGCGTTTCGTGAAGACCGGTGAGGCGCATGTGATTGTCCGGGCCGTAGACGGCGATGTGCTCGTCGAGGTTCTTGGCGAAGGCCGCCATGAGGGCTTCGAAGTATTCCTTGCCGCCGGTTTCGCGCATATAGGTGGTCGAGAAGTTGGAGTGCATGCCGGAACCGTTCCAGTCGACATCCTTGCCGAGCGGTTTGCAGTGCCAGTTCACGTCCACGCTGTACTTCTCACAGAGGCGGAGCAGGAGGTAGCGGGCCATCCACATCTCGTCAGCGGCCTTCTTGGAGCCCTTGCCGAAGATCTGGAATTCCCACGGGCCCTTGGCCACTTCGGCATTGATGCC
>JAQGPE010000600.1 GCA_028293225.1 Akkermansiaceae bacterium
CCGATAACGAACGCGAGGTAGATGAGGAGGATCGAGTAATCGATGAAGTGGAGGTCGGAGCCAAACGACTTGGCCGTCTCCGCCACATTCCCGGCTTGAGCCAGGATCGGTAGGATATGGGATAGCATGCGGGTTGAATAGGGTTTCGGGTAGGCTGAGAAAGAGTTAGAACGGGCGCTCCTCCCCTGATCAAGCTGTCAATGTGTGCGCCTCCCCCCATGGGAGGGGAGACGCATGAAACGGGAACCGGCGTTTTTACTCGGCGGAGAACTTCCACACCATGGTGTGGTGGTAGGTCTCGCCCGGCTTCAGCTCGGCCGAGGGGAACTTCGGCTGGTTCGGGGCGTCCGGGTAACCTTCGGTTTCCAGCGCGCAGGCGGTGCGGAAGGAATACTTCACGCCGCCCTTGCCCACCGCCGTGTCATCCAGGAAATTGCCGCCGTAGAACTGGATCGCCGGCTTGTCGGTGGAGAGTTCCAGCACGCGGCCGCTCTTCGGATCCTTCAGCTTGGCCGCCAGGCGGACGCCGCTGCCGGGCTTCAGCACCCAGGCGTGGTCATAGCCGCCGCCCAGCTTCAGCGCTTCGAAGTCTTCCTTCACGCGGTCGCCGATCGCCGTCGGCTTGTTGAAATCCATCGGGGTGCCGGCCACCGCGGCTTCCTCGCCGGTCGGGATCAGGCCCGCATTGGTCGGCAGATACTTGTCGGCGTTCAGGGTCAGGATGTTGTCGTTGATCGTCGCCTTCGGATCGCCGGAAAGGTTCCAGTAGGTGTGGTTGACGATGTTCAGCACCGTCGGCGCGTCAGTCGTCGCGGTCACTTCCCACTTCAGCTCGTTGCTGTCGTTCAGGGTGTAGACCACCTTGGTGGTCAGCGTGCCCGGGTAGCCTTCCTCGCCGTCCTTGGAGACATACGTCAGGGTCACCGAGTTCGCGGCCTCATCGGCTTTCGCGTCCCACAGCACCTTGTTGAAACCGACCTTGCCGCCGTGCAGGGCGCAGGGGATGCCGCCCGGCTCGTTGTTCAGCGCCAGGGTGTAGTCCTTGCCGCCCAGGCTGAACTTGCCGTTGGCGATGCGGTTGCCGAAACGGCCGACGGTCGCGCCGAAATACGGATTCTCCTTGGAAAGATAGCCCTCCGCCTTGTCGAAGCCGTGGACCACGTCCGCGTTCTTGCCGGCCTTGTCCGGGATCTCCATCGACACCAGCGTCGCACCCAGGTCGGTGATGCGGGCGCGCAGGCCGTTCTTGTTGGTCAGGGTGAAGACCTTCGCCTCGCGGCCATCGGTGAATTTTCCAAAGGATTCCACGGGGATTTTCGTGTTGGAAGCGGAGGGTTTGCAGCTGGCCAGACAGGTGGCCGCCATCAGAAGCATCGCGGATTTGGATTTCATGGGTATCTAATGAGTGTCTAGAAACGGTGTTTACGGATCAAACATAGACGGCCCCGATGTAAAGAGGGCCTTGGGTCATCCGATGGGTTACAGGGAAAAGACTGTCCCAAATCGGCCGGGCTTGGCAAGAAACCTGCCGATGAATGACACCAGCAGCTTGGAACAGGACCCGCGGGCTTGGCTCGCGGGGGTGTTAAAGGAGTTCTCCTGCCAGACCGGCACGCTTCATCGCGCTGACGGCGAGTGGCTTGACCTGGTCGCCCACGCCGGCGTTCCGGCGGAACTGATCCCGAAGATCGCCCGCATCCCCTTCGGCAAGGGCATCGCCGGCGTCGCCGCGGCCACCCGCGAACCGGTCGAGTTGTGCAATCTCCAGCAGGACCTCGGCGGCGTCGCCAAGGAAGACGCCCGCAAAACGCAGGTCTCCGGCTCCATCGCCGTGCCCATCCTCACCCCGGACGGCCGGGTCCTCGGCACGCTGGGGATCGGCAAATACGCCCCCTACGATTTTCCGGAAGACGAGAAAAACCGCATCGCAGCCGTCGCCGCCGGGGTGGCGGCGCTCTGGATGTGACATTCATCTCACCGGAAGAGCGTCACACCATTGACCGGAAGGGGGAGAGCCCGTTAGACTATGCGCATGACTCCCGTGGATGCCGCCAAAAAGATCCTCGATACGCTGCTGGGGCATCTCGGTTTTCACGTGAATATCGAGATCGAGGACAGCGAGGAAGGGCCGTGCCTGCAGATGACCACCACTGAAGCCGAGTTTATCGTCGGAAAAGAGGGCGAACGGCTCGACGATCTGCAGTACCTGGTCAACCGCGTCCTCAAAAAGCATTTCCCGAAGGCCGCCCGCGTCCGCGTCGACTGCCAGCACTTCCGGGCCATCCAGGAGGACAAGCTCAGCGAAGAGGTGAGGGGAGTGGCCGAACGGGTCAAATCCACCGGCAAAACCTTCACCATGCGCCCGCTCAACGCCTATTACCGCCGCCTGGTGCACAATGCGCTGATCGACCACCCCGAGGTGGAAAGCGTCTCGCCCGAGGGCGAAGAGCGCCTCAAGCGCATCATCATCCGGCCGAAATCCGCGACGACCCCCCAGGAAGGCGAGGCATGAAGCTCTTTTTCCTCGACTGCGGCACCCGCGACGTCACGGCCTCCATCGGCCTGCTGTTCCTGCGCATCACCATCGGGCTGATGATGTTTTTCGGCCATGGTCTGGCGAAACTGCAGAACTTTCACCAGACCTTGGAGAAAGGCTGGCCCATCCCGGCAATCTGGCCTCTGTCCCACATGACCATGTCGCTGAGTCTTATCAGCACCATCGTCGCGGAAATGGGGGCGGCGGCCTTGATCATCCTCGGGTTGGCTACCCGGCCCGCCGCTTTTGTCCTCGGTTTCGCGATGACCGTTGCCGCCTTCCAGGTCCAAGCGAATGCGCCGTTCTTTGGCGCCAGCCCGATGGCCAAGGAACCCGCCATCCTCTACCTGATCCCGTGCTTCGTGCTGATCATCACCGGCGCGGGCCTGTTCTCGTTCGATAACCCGCTTTCGCGCGACAAGCGCCGCCGCCGCGGATGAGTGACCCGCCGCAGCCGGTCGCCATGGAAACCCACCGGCTGGTCCTGCCGGAGGATCTGAACCACTTCGGCTTCCTCTTCGGCGGCCGCCTGCTCGCCTGGGTCGACGAAGCCTGCTACATCGCCGCCTCGCTCGATTTCCCGCACTGCCAGTTCGTCACCGTCGGCATGGACAAGGTGGAGTTCCACCACTCCGTCCGCCAGGGCACCATTCTCAATATCCGCTGCGTGCGGACCAGGGAGGGCAACACCTCCGTCAGCTACCAGGTCGAAGTCTTCGACCGCCGCAACCCGCACGCGCCCGCCATTTTCGCCACCGGCGTCACCTACGTCAGTGTCGATGACACCGGCCGCAAGAAATCGCTCCGCGACTAGCGCGGGCGCCTGGAACGCTCAGAGCCTGTCCGGAAAATCGCCCCGCCCGGTTTCACCGCTGATGAAACGCCAAGACGCCAAAAGCGCGAAGTTTCGCAGAGAGTATGGATCCTGACAGGTGGTGCGGGTCTTGATCAGTGACCCTAGCGTCTGAATCCTCGCTCAGGCATTCCCTGCCCCGAGCTTCAAAACTTGGCGCTCTTGGCGCTCTCGGCGGTTCAATTTTCAGGATCGGCCGCTTCTTCAAACAGGCTCTCAGGCGTAGGGCGTGCCTGCCATGGCCGCCTTCAACCCGGCGGCGCCTCGGTCGACCAGGGCCAGGAAGACCGCCTTCGCCTTCTCCGGGTCCTGCCGCTGCCGGAAGCTCCGGTGGGCTTCGATGGTGGCCACCGCCCACGCCGCCATGAAAAGACCGGCAGCCAGATGGGCGTCGGGATCGCCGGGCTCGCGCCCCACGCTTTCGCACAGCGCCACCGCGACCACCTGCGCCAGTTCGTCACCGATCGCCCGCGCCCGCGCTTTCAGAGTTTCGCTGGCCTTGATCGTGTCGATGAAGCTCTGGCTCCTGACGGAAAATTCGACAAACGGGCTCTCTCCCGCCACCAGCCGGTGCGCCAGCAGGCGCAGCGCCTCGAGCGGGGCGACGCCGGGCTCACGCCGCCGCAGCGCGTCGCGCAGGATCTCGCGGCTCTCCCCGTCGCGGTCAAAGAACATGTCCTCCTTGCGCGGGAAGTGGTTGAAGACCGTCATCCGCCCGACGTCGGCGGCGGCCGCGATCTCGTCCACGGTCACGCGATCGAAGCCGCGCTCGAAAAACAGCCGCGTGGCCACATTCGAAATGCCTTGGCGCGTGGCGAGGCGCTTGCGGGACTGGCGGTCAGAGGGCGTTGACATGAATGTGTACTGAGTACATAATTGGCTTCAGTATATGAAAGCAACCGAAAACACCGTGGATGTGATCGTCGTGGGCGCCGGGCCGGTCGGCCTCCTGACCGCCATCGAGCTGACCTTGGCCGGCGCGTCCGTCCTGGTCCTGGAGCGCCTGGCCGCCCCCAGCCGGGTCAATAAGGCGCTGGCGACCGGGCCGCTCGGGATCGAAACCCTGCTGCGTCGCGGCATGACCGCAGCGGTCGATGCGGCGGAGGAGCGCAGCCTGGCGGCGATGAATGCCTTTATCGAGCAGAGCGGCGGCGGCGAACCGCGCGGGCGGGGAGGGAAGTTCAGTGGCCATTTTGCAGGGCTGATGATCAGAAAGGCGGCACAGAACGAGCCGGACCGCCATAGCCGTCCCGTCGACCAGCAGGCGGTCGAGGCCATGCTGTCCGGCCGCGCGCGTTCGCTCGGCATCGAAGTGCGGCGTGAGTGTGACGTCACCGGCTTCGACGAGCAAGCGGATGGCATCCAGGTGACCTGGGCCTCTCCCGCCGGGCCCGGCTCCCTCCACTGCGCCTACCTGGTCGGTTGCGACGGCGGCCGCAGTTCCATCCGCAAGATGGCCGGCTTCGAGTTCCACGGCACGCCTCCGACGATGACCATGTACTCGGCGGTCGCCCGGTTCGACCATCCCGAGCGCCTCGCCCCCGCCGGCTGGCGCCACACCCCGGAGGGCGTGTTTTTCTACGGCCCCTTCCCCAAGCTCCTCGGCATGCTGGATTTCACCGGCCCGCCCGCCGACCGCGACGCTCCGGTCACCCGCGAAGAGGTCGAGACCGCGCTGCGCCGCATCAGTGGCGCGGACGTCCGGATCACGGTGCTTGAAAGCGCCGGCCGCTGGACGGACAACACGCGCCTGGTCGATTCCTACCGCCGCGGCCGGGTGTTTCTGGCCGGGGACGCGGCGCACATCCACTCGCCGTTCGGCGGCCAGGGCATGAGCCTCGGGTTGTGCGACGCGGCCAATCTCGGCTGGAAACTCGCCGCCGTGATCCGCGGCCGGATGCCGGAAAGCCTGCTCGACACCTACTCGGCCGAGCGCCGCGCCGTCGCCCAGGACGTGCTGGCCAACACCCTGGCCCAAGCGGCGATCCTGCGGCCCGATCCCCAATCCGCGGCCCTGCGGGAGATCCTGGCCAAGCTCATGCGGTTCGACGACGTCAGCCTGTTCTTCGGCGAAATGATCGGCGGCCTCTCCAACCGCTACGACCTCGGCTCCGGGCGGGAGGAAGTCGGCCGCCTGACCGGCGACCGCCAGATCGGCCTCGGCCGGATCGACGCGACCCTCTACGATCTCATGCGGGACGGCTCCGGCGTCTTCCTCGACGCCTCGGCCGATGGCCAGCCTTCCCAACTCGTCGCCGCCGCCGCCCCCGCGATCCGCCGCGCC
>JAQGPE010000618.1 GCA_028293225.1 Akkermansiaceae bacterium
GCACCTGATTCTTTCCAGCTACCATAAATTCCCAAACATGACGACCATCACAAATTAGCAAATATTCAACGGCTCTCGCCAACCTGCCATTTTCTCGCGTCATTACCAATGCTCCCTGCCTCCCAGACACTTCGAAAGACATGACTTGAATCCGAATCTCATTTCCCGACTTCGCCACGGCTTCTTTGATCTGATTGGTAAAGTCCCGCAGTAAAACGGGGGCTTTCATCTCCAAAGTTATCACGAAAATGGAGCAATCCGCCAACGAAAACGTTGCCATCTTATGAACATCGCATTTGTCCTTCTGAATTTCAGGAATCTCCACATCCACTTTCACTGGATCCCCCGGCAGGGACACCGACAACCCTGAAAACTGATAGGATTTCCAGACCGGCTCCTCCTTTTTGTCCGCCGGATTTGAAGGAGGTTTTTCCGGCGGTGCGGCCATGGCCCCTCCACCCATCAAAAGGGCGAAACCAGCCAGGATCAGCGTGGCTGGATGAAAAAAGCGGCGAGCGGGAGCAACCATAAGCCACATCCCAGCACACTCACCCTTCGGCCGCCAGTCGCCTCAGCTTCCGCTTGATGCTGAGTTTGGTGGCGGGCGACAGGCGGTCGATGAAGAGCACGCCGTTGAGGTGGTCGGTCTCGTGCTGCAGGGCCCGCGCCAGCAGTCCATCGGTCTCGATGACCAGCACGGAGCCGTCGAACTGCGGCAGGGTCGCCTTCACGGCGTTCGGACGTGTGACTTCCGCGCGCATGTCGCGGATGCTCAGGCAGCCCTCGGTGTCGCGTTCCTTTTCCCCCACCAACTCGAGCTCCGGGTTGATGAAAATCAGCGGCATGATCGACTCCAGCGCCGCGTCCTCGCCATTGACCTTCAGGAAGGAAATGCATTCCGGGTCATGCGCGACATCGATGACCGCCAGCCGCAGCGCCACCCCGATCTGAGGGGCGGCCAGGCCGACGCCATTGGCATCGTACATGGTTTCGAGCATATCCGCCGCCAGGGTGCGGATCTCTTCGGTCACTTCTTCCACCGGCTTGCAGCGTTCGCGCAAAACCGGGTGGCCGTATTGAACAATGGGCAAAATCATCTCGGGAGTCGGCTCTTTTCGTCCGGCGTGCGGACCCGAGCGGGCAGGTCTTTAACCGGAATTCCCGCGCGGGTCAACGCGTCCCATATCTCCAGCATCTTTCCGAGCGTAAGATCCTGATCCGCCTCGAGTTCCAGCTTTCTGCCAGGGTTCTTCTGCTGAAAAGCCTTCAGGTAGGTGTCCAGGAGGCCGACGTTCGGAACCGCAATCGCATCCAGGCTGATGTGGCCGGCTTTATCCACCGCCAGCACCGAGTGCTGCTCGATCACCGCGGTCGAAGGGATGTCCTTCACCGTCGGCAGTTCGAGGTGAATCATGTGCCGGGGCACCTTGAAGGTGGTCGTCACGATGAAGAAGATCAGCACCACGAAGAGGATGTCGATCAGGGGCATGATCGGCAACCCGCGGGGATGGCGGACGGGACGCTCGAATTTCACGGCTGTCCGGGAGGAGTGGTGGTGCTGTTGCCGCGCGGACCCGCCGGCGGTGCGGCGGCTTCACAAACGCGGGCGAAATTTCCCAGCAGGGTTTCCAGCCGGGACGACAGGACCTCGATCCGGCGGCTGAACCAGCTGTGTGCGACCACCGCGGGAACGGCGATCGCCAGGCCGACGATGGTGTTGTCGAGCGCCCGGCCGATGCCTCGTGCGATCAGGCTCTGATCGGTGGTATCGCCGATGCCGAGGCCCTGGAAAATCACCACCAGGCCGCTGGCGGTGCCCAGCAGGCCGAACAGCGGCGCGACCGTAATGATGGTGTCCAGGATGACCATGCCGCTGTTCAGCTTGACCATCTCTTCGCGGGCCGAGGCCTGCACCGCCTCGACGATGTCCGGTCGCGGCCGTCCACGATACTCCACGGCGATGCCGCACAGCCGCGCCAGGATGCTCTGGCCCGTTTCGAACTGCTTCAGCACCGGATCCACGTTGCCCTGGCGGACCAAAGTGCCGAAATCCTCCACCTGGCGCTCCAGTTCGCCCGGAATCACGTTGCGCCGCCGCAGCGAGAGGATCTTGAAAACGATCGCCGTAACGGTGACGACGGAGCTCAGCGCCAGCAGCACCATAAAGACGCCGCCGTCCTTGAAAAACTGCAGGACATGGGGCACGGCATCGTGCTGCTCCTGCCCGGTCTGGGCCAGAAAAAGGGTCACGGGAGAAAACATGGGTCAGGAACGGACGGTGAACTTGATATTGAATTCGAAAGGCCGGCCTTTGAGTTTCTTCTTCAGGTCGGCGGGCATCGGAGGGTGCTGGTGATCCTTGATGCTGCTGGAGATGAAGCCTTTCTGGACCATGCCGAAACCGTACTCCTCTTCGAAGGTCGCCCGGGGCACCTTGCCGGTGGAGTCGATGACCACGTGCACGACCGCGGCCCCGGCCATATCAAAGTCGCGGCTGCGAACGCGGTCCGCCTGCCAATAGCGCTCCACCGAACGCCGGACCATCGCCACATAGCGAGCTTCCGGCGTATCGCTGGCTTCCTGCGAGCCGGCTCCCACGGCGGTTACGGAGCCTTCCGACTGGGTCGGCTTGGCTTCCACCGAGATGCCTTCCTCCTGCTTCGGCTTGGCATCCTGCGGCAGGGGCGGCGTCTCCGGGATGGCGGTCGCGTTTGGAATGGGCGGCACATCCGGCGGCTTCGGCACCGCTCGCTCCACCGGTGCGGTTCCTGGAAGCGCGGCCTGCGGTTTCGGCTGCCCGGCCGGGCCCGCTGAGGGCGCGGGCGTTGCGGGCGCGGCAGCCTCCGGTGCTGGAGGCGTCACGGCATCCGAGTGCTCGCCATCTCCGCGACCGGCATGGTCAATGTCGCCTTCCTTGTATTGACTGCGGTAAGTGATCCGCTTGTCGCCATCGTCCATCTCCCGGCCGCGCAGGCTAGGCTGGTCCGGAGCCCCCTGGACGGCTGGCGCATTGCTGGTCGCGCGGGTATTGCATTCACTTTCCGCAGTGCGGCGCTCCGGAGCCTCCGCTTCCTGCGCGGGAGCGGTGTCGACGGTATTTTTCCGCAATTGAGGAGCTTGTGGCTCAGGAGCCGGTTCAGGTTTCGGCTTCAGCGCCTCCATCACCGGCGCCAGAAAGACCAGCGAGGGCTCCTCCCTGGTCACCGCCTTGGCCAGCGAATCCTGCACGGCGTTTCGAGCATCGGCCGTCCATACCGCGATCGCCACGATCACGAGCGCGTTGACCCCGGCCGATGCCGCGAGCGACACCAGCCACAGCCTCGTCTGCGAAGGATGGGCACGCGAATGCATGGAATGGCCGGATGTTTCTCCGCCGCCCGGAGTCTGGCAACGTCAGAAATCGACGGCTCCCCTGCCCCTTCGTCCGGCTCAGCGGCCGCGCGCGGCCTTCCAGCACTCCAGGAACCCATTGGCGAAATCCTGGGGCCGCCGGGTGATCCAGGCATCCAGTTCCTCGTGTGGCATCCACAGGGTGGTCTCGACTTCCGCACTGGGG
>JAQGPE010000642.1 GCA_028293225.1 Akkermansiaceae bacterium
TCGCCGCCGATAGCCTGCTGATCCTGGAGGAAGCCCACGCCTATGGCGCACTGAAGCCGGGGATGAAGCTGCTGCTGTTCGCCTACGGCTTCGGCTCCAGTTGGTGCGCGCTGATTCTGGAAACCACCGGCCTGATCTCCCGATGAATATCTTCCTCACCGGTTACACAGGAAATCTCGGGCCCGCGCTTGCCGGCGCACTTACGGGTCACGCCGTACAGGCTCTGGTCCGGGATCCCTCGCATGCTCCCGTGCTGCCTCATGTGAAGGTGGTGGCGGGTTCTTTTGAGGATCTGCCGCTTTCCCTCCAGGGGGAGATCGAGGTGATCATTCACTCCGCGGCCAGCACGGCCTTCCTCGCTCCGCTGGAGGATCTGCGAAGGACGAATGTGGAGGGCACGGCGCGGATGCTGGACTTCGCCCGCAACTGCCCGCGGTTGAAGAAATTCGTTCATGTCAGCACCGCCTGCGTCTGCGGCCTGCGGTCGGGCGATATTCCGGAGGCGCGTCTGCCGCGTCCGCCAGCTTTCGTGAACTCCTACGAGCAGAGCAAATGGGAGGCGGAGGAGCTGATTTTCGAATCCGGCCTGCCCGCGGAAATCGTCCGCCTGTCGATCGTCGCGGGCAGTGAACGCGACGGAGCGGTCAGGAGCGCGGGGGCGCTGCACCACACGCTTTTCTGGCTATGGAAAGGTCTGATCCCCATGATGCCGGGCTCTGCCGATACGCCGGTCGATCTGATCTCCACCGAGTATGCCGCGGAGGTCGTCGCCGCTTGCGCGAACGCACCGCTGGCGCCTCTCCGGGTCATCCATGGTTGTGCCGGCGATCGCGCTCCGTCACTCGGCGAACTGCTGACCTCCCTGACGACGATCTTCTCCACCAAGTCAGCGGCCTGGCAACGGGGCAGCATTGCCGCGCCGATGATGGTCGACGCGGAGACCTTCGCTCTCTTTGAGGAGACCGTGGTGCAGAGCGGCGACCTGCTGTTCCGCCGTGTCTGCCAGGACTCGAAGGCGTTTCTTCCCGGCCTGCTGCATCCGCGCCGCTACCTGACCCGCCGGGCTTCCGAACTTCCCTGCCGTGAACCGTCCTCCGACTGGAGGTCGCTCGCTCAACTCGTCACCCGCCATGTCATCGACTCCCGCTCCTGAATCCTTCCGCACTGCGATGCTGCATTTCGTCAATGAAGTGCTGCCCGGCCTGGATGCCAAATCGCCGAAAGAGCCGCCCTCCGAGCGCATCGAGGCGGGCACGCCGCTCTTCGAAACCAACCGCCTCGACAGCCTTTCGATCCTTCATCTCATCGCCGCCATCGAAGAGCTGACCGGCGAACCGGTTCCGGATGCCAAGGTCACGATGAAGCATTTCCAAAGCATCGAAACGATCACTGAAACCTTCTGCCATGAACGTCCTCTCTCCTGAACTTTCCCTCAGCCTGGAACCGCTCGACGCCCATCTCGCCGCCTGGTCGCGGAAACGCGGCGGTCTCGAGCAACGGTGGCCGGTGCTGATGGAGGAAAGCACCCTGCGCCGGGCCGGTTATCCGGATGCCTTCCCGCATCTGTTGATGACTGCCGGAACTACCCCGGATCCCGTAGCCCGGCCGGACGGTCTGGCATCGAGCGGCTGGTACCTGTCACCGGCGGTCTGCTACCACGTTTACGCGGCCCTGGAAGGCCGGACCATCAAGGGCGGCGTGAAGCTCGGCGCGAGGGGTCACTGCTTCCGCAATGAGGTGAAGGAGGACCTGTGGCCCGGCCGGCGGCAGATCGAGTTCCAGATGCGTGAGCTGGTCTTCATCGGCGAGCCGGAATGGATCGAGCGCGAGCTGGCCGGCGTGCAGGACGAGATCATGCTGCTGGCCGCCCGGCTCGGCCTGCTGGGCAGTTGGGAAATCGCCAGCGATCCGTTTTTTCTCCCGACCGCCAAGGGCAAAGCCCGCATGCAGCGGCTGAAGGAAACCAAGCGCGAGTTCTGCCTGCCGGACGGCCTGGCGATCGCAAGCATCAACCGCCACGGAGCCTTCTTCGGCGAGCGCTTCGGCATTTCCCAGGAGGCTGGCGGACAGGCCTGTCACTCCGCTTGCGTCGCCTTCGGTCTCGATCGCTGGGCCGCCCACGCCACCAATCTTTGACTCATTATCATCATGACCACTCTAGCCACTACCGATGTGATCCCCCGCCTGAAGAGGGTTCTGCCCCGTTTCGCGGCCCAACTTCAGCCCGGCAGCACGCTGGGCGATCTGGGTCTGGATAGCATGGACACCGTGGAACTGCTGTGCGCGATCCACGAGGAGTTCAACGTCCGTCTGCTCGAGGGCGAGTTCGGCCCGGGCATGCGCCTGGAGGAACTCGCGGAAACCATTTCGCACAAAGCCAACCACGAAGTACGATGAACTACGGAGATTACCTGACGACGTCGGAAATGACGCGCTGGATTCTGGATACGGACATCGCATGGGACGATATCGACGCCGCGAAGGCGCTGGCCCAGCCGGACCTGCTCGACCGGGTGCGGGACTCGGCGCTGATCGAGTCGTTCTTTCCGATCTTCACCCCGCGTGCACTGGAGCTACTGTGGGATGATGTCACCGCGACGGCGGTCTTCAGCGTGCAGCTCTACGAGAGCTACAAGCACTTCCACGTCTTTTCGCAGTATCTCGATGCGGTGGGCTACCGGCCGATCGCGGATGACGAGATCGTGGCGATCCGCCGCCGCAACGTGGCGTTGAAATTCGATCACCCCTCGCGGCTGCTGACGCGCTACATGATGAGCGAGCATTTCGCGGCGCACACCTTTTACAAGGACTCCCGGCGCTGCGCCGAGCCGGTCCTGGCGCACATCCTGTCGCTGGTCGCGAAGGATGAAGTGCGGCATTGCCAGTTCGGCTACGAGCTGCTGGCCGCGCGGCTCAAGAATCACCCGGAAGAGATCGACGCGGTGATCGATGAGGCGGCGCACTTCAAGCACCTGGGCGAACTGGTGGTGCCGGACGTGCCGATCGCCGAGAAGAACGACTTCTCCGCGATCCTGGCGATCAACCGCAAGATCGCCCGCCTGACCGGGCGGCCCATTTCATCGAGCCTGGCGGAGGTGCTGTCATGAGCCGCAACCTCGCCTGGAAGCTCGGCTGGTACCGGCAGAGCGAGCTGGATGGTGCGCTGCTGCTGGGGCGGATGGTCAGCCACACCGACGATCCGTATCTGATCGAGCGGCTCACCCGGCATTGTGCGGAGGAGGCCACCCACTCGCGGTTGTGGGAGGAGGCGATCCGCGAACTGGAGCTGCCGCATGTGCGGATCCACCGCAGCATCCAGTCCTTTTACATGGAGCACACCCGGCCGCCGGCCTCGCTGCTGGAGGTGCTGTGCTTCACGCAGATTTTCGAACGGCGGGTGCATAAGCGTTTCATCGCCGAGGCTGCCGATCCCGCCACGCCCGAGCCGGCGCGGCGGGCTTTTCTCCAGATGATCGAGGACGAAAAAGACCACCTCGGCTGGGTCGGCCTGTGGCTGAAGGACCAGCCCGGAGCCAGCGAGTGCCTGACCCGCTTTCAACAAGCCGACCTCGCGGTCGCCAACCAATTGCTTCCCTATGAAAACCATATCCATGACCTCCCGGACCTCGGAAAAGAAACCAGCGGTGCGTCCGGCCAACTTCACGCGGCAGACCGCTGATCTGGCGGCCAAGTTCCGCCGCAACGGGCAGTGGCACCTGCTGGCGCTCTACCACCTGCTGCAGTGGAGCGATTTCTCCCGCGAGGGCATCGCCCGCTCCGGCAGCTATCGCTTTGCCGATCATCTCTATCGGAATGAAGCCTCCGGCCGCGGCTGGTTCGGCCGTTGGCTGGACCGGCGGATGCTGAATCTGCCCTCGGCGCGGGGAATGCGGGGGCGCTACCTGAAAGCGATCGAGGAGCTGGAGCGGGAGCTGAAGGGCCGGTCCGGCCCGCTGCGGATGCTGGCACTGCCATGCGGCATTCCGCGGGATGTCTCCGAGCTTGCGTTCAGGGATCCCGCGGCGGCGCGGCGGATCGAATACACCGGCATGGATCTGGACCCCGAGGTAGTGCTGGCGGCACGCGAGCATCTTGCAGGAGTGCCGTTGAAATCGGCGGCGTTTCTGGAGGGCAACGCACTGGAGGCCACCAGCTATCCGGAAGGGAAGTTTGACTTCATCGTCAGCACCGGGCTGGGGGAGTTTTTGCCGGATGAAGAACTGGGTACGTTCTATCGGAACGTCTTTGAAGCTCTGACCGATGGCGGCGTCTTTTTCACCAGTGCGACGGACTTCGAGAAGCGATCGGACTTCATGATGCGGGCTTTTGAAATGAAGGCCCACTACCGCGGCCGCGGGCAGCTGGAGAGGATTTTGCGCCTGTTGCCCTGGAGGGAACTGGTGATCGAGAAGGACGAGACCGGGTTGCAGAGTTTGGTCCGGGGGGTGAAGTGACGGATTCGCTGCTTTTGATCGATTCGTAGTTTAAAGCGGAGAATGGCCATTGCCGCCGCCTCGGGGAGGGGACAGGTTCGCGGCCAGTGAGCGACATTCCTCCTGACGACAGTCCGTTGCCTCCCTCTGAAAAGCCGCTGGACACCTCGATGCGGGCCCTGCTCCGGCAGCCGGATTTCCTGTTCTTCTGGGGCGCCCGTTTCGTTTCCACCCTCGCGGTGCAGATCCAGGGGGTGACGATCGGCTGGCAGGTCTATGTGCTGGCCCGCGAGAGCGGCCGAAACGAAGGCCAGGGGGCGTTCCTGCTTGGGATGGTGGGGCTCGCCCAATTCATCCCGCTGTTTTTCCTGGCCCTGACTGCGGGTGAAGCCGCCGATCGTCATGACCGGAAGAAGATCATGACCGCGGCGATCGGCGTGGATACCTTCTGTGCGTTGGCTCTGGGCGTCCTGGCCTTCTCGGGGCACACCGCGCTGTGGCCGATCTTCGCCATCGCGGTGATCTTTGGGGCGGGCCGCGCCTTCCTTTCGCCCGCCTCAAGCGCGATGGGTCCGATGCTGGTGCCGCGGATTCTGCTGCCGCGGGCCATCGCC
>JAQGPE010000140.1 GCA_028293225.1 Akkermansiaceae bacterium
AGGTGCCGTCCCAGGAGCCGCCGAGGGAGGTGTGGACGTAGGGATTGTCGAGCGGGATCGAATAGCGGGCCAGGTCGCCGTCGGTGGGGATGGAGTTGTTGGCGGAGGCGGTGGGCTCAAGGTTGCCGGCTTTCTTGTCCACATCGATGCGGAGGATGCCGGAGAAGAAGCCCTTGGTGATGAACTGGGCGTTGTTCTGGGTATCGTTGGCGTCGCCGCCGTCGCCGACGGAAATGTAGAGGTAGCCGTCGGAGCCGAACTGCAGGCAACCGCCGTTATGGTTCAGGGCCTGGTCGCGCTGATCGATCAGGATCTGCTCGCTGGCCGGATCGGCGACCGGCGGATTCGAGTTCGCATTGACGGTGAAGCGGGCGACGCGCTGGTAGGTCTGGCCGGCTTTCAGGGCGGAGTAGAAGACGTAGCAGTAGCGGTTGGTCGCGTAGGAGGGGTGAAAGGCCAGGCCCAGAACGCCGCATTCCGAGCCGGTTTGCAGGCTTTCACCGCGGTCGGTCAGCATCCCGGCTACGTCGAGGAAAGTGCTGGCGCTTGGGGTGGCGGCGGTGACGTCAGGAACCACCCTCAGCAGGCCGGTCTTCTGGCAGACGAAGAGCTTCTTCGTATCGCCGGGAGGGGAGGCCATGCCGACCGGATTGGTGAAGCTCAGGGTGCCGAAGGCGTTGACCAACTGGAAGGTGGTAGCGGGCGGGATTGACGGGACATTCAGGTTCGGATTGGCGATCTTGAGTTCGCTGGAGATTTGCAGGGAGACAGTTCCAGTGGAGAATTGGCCGCTGGAATTGGCGATCCGGTAGACGAACTGGTCGGTCGCGGCGGCGGCGCCCGAGTTTGCGTAGAGGATCGTCCCGTCGGGCTGGGCCGTGGCGGTTCCGGCGGCGGGAGCGGAATCGACCGAAAGGGTGCTGCGAAGAATTGAGCCGGTGTCGTTGTCGAGCACCTTGAGCCGGACCTTCTGGCCCCGGGCCACAGTGGCTTGGTCCGGCTGGGTGGCTGGAGCCTGGCCGTGGGCGGGGACCAGCAGGAGCAGGGAAGCGCCCAGCAAGGAGGATTTTACCAGCATAAGCCCGCAAACTAAGCCGCGATCGGGGTTTTTCCAAATGGATTGGGGCGCAACCTGTCGCTAAGGTGAAAATGTCATATTTTCCGTGCCATTGATGGGTGACGGGGTTCTCCTTGGCCCGACCCGATGAGCGATCAAATGACCATGCCTGCTGAAGATTCTCCGGCCGCCGCGGAGAATCCGGGGCTGCGCAAGGACCTCGCGGCCCTGACGAAGGTGAAGCTGAACGTGTTCGTGCTGATCACCACCTTCTTCGGCTACCTGCTGGCGACGCGCTCGGGCGGCTTCGATTTCTGGACGTTGGTCAATACCCTGCTGGGAACGGCGGCGGCTGCCTTCGGCTCGGCGGCTTTCAATCAGTTGATGGAGATCGACCTGGACGCCCGGATGCGGCGGACGGCGAACCGGCCGCTGCCTTCCCGGCGAATGGACCCGCTGTTTGCGTTCGGGGTCGGCTGGCTGCTGTCGGCGGCGGGGATCATTCACCTGGCGGTGAAAGTCGGCGCGATGTCGGCCTGGATGGCGGCCGCGACGGTCGCGATCTACGTCTTCATCTACACGCCGATGAAGCGTTTCAGCAGTACCAACACGCTGGTCGGCGCGATCCCGGGGGCGATTCCGCCGATGATCGGCTGGGCCGCAGCGGGCAATGGTCACGGGCTGGACATGGGCTCCGCGTTTCTTTTCTCCCTGCTGTTTCTGTGGCAACTGCCGCACTTCGTGGCGATCAACTGGCTGTGCCGTGAGGAATACGAGGCGGCCGGCTACAAGATGTGGGCCGACGGCGACATCAGCGGCAAGCGCACCGGAACCCTGGCGGGACTCTTCGCCCTCGGTTTGGTGGTGCTGCCGGTGTGGCCGTGGCTGGCGGGCATGACGCCGGGGATCAAGGGCATCGTGGCGATGGCCGGTGGCGCGCTGCTGGCGCTCCTGATGGCCGGACTGGCCTGGAAATTCGTGAAAGACGGGGAGAGAACCTCTTTCCGGAAGCTGTTCCTCTTCACCCTGCTTTACCTGCCCCTGGAACTGGCATTGCTTGCCTTCGCATGGGTCTAGTCTAGTTTCCGCCGCCCGATGAGGACCCCTGCCGCAGACCTGGAACCCGTAGTGGTCGATCCACGCAAACTGAGAAGAACCGCGTGGATCCTGGTGGTGATCATGCTCGTCGGCGGCTTCGCGATCTATTTCTCCTACCTGGAAGCCGCCAAGCGGGAGGCCAATGACGACCGGCCCTCGATCATCAGCCGCCTGAGCAACCAGAAGGATTTCGAATTCATCCGCCAGGACAGTTCGCCCGGCAAGATGAGCGACCTCTACGGCGACGTCTGGTTGGTGTGCGGGATTTCCGCCAAGCAGCCGGAAACCTGGGCCGCCACGCGGGAGGTGCTCAGGAAAATGAGCGAGCGTTATGCTGACCGGAAGGATTTCCACATTCTCTGCCTGACCGTCGACCCGGACAATGAAGGCCCGGAAGTGCTCGCGCCGCTGGCTGACTCCCTCGGGGCGAAGCTGCCGGAGTGGTGGTTCGCCGCGGCGGGTCAGGAGTACATCCACAAATTTCTCAAGAACGACCTGAAGCTGGAAATCATCCCGCGCCAGGAGAACGGCAAATGGATCTTCGATCCGACCATCACGGTGATCGACCGCGACCTCCACCTGCGTAAAGGGACGGCGAAGGTCTCGACGCACCGCCGTCAGCCGTTCCCATTCAATTTCGAAGAAGCGGCGAAGATGGATCGCGAGAGCGCGCCGCCTGAGAATCCACAGCGCACCACCCGGAAGCTGGAGGAACTGCTGATCCACGTCATCGACTACACTCTCGCCCAACCGATTACCAAGCCATGAAGGACCGTGGGAAAATTGTCATGATCTACAGCGCCGTGGCGGTGCTGTCTGTCGGCGTCGTCAGCCTGGCGATGCATCTCGGCAACTCCATGCCGGCACAGCCGCAGGTGCAGGTAACCGGCGACTTCGCGGATGTCGGCAACGATACCTCGAAGAATTTCCGCCCGATCGAAAAAGATCTGGAAGGCGTCAACCAGGCCGGCGAGCGGGTGAAGCTCTCCGATCTGAAAGGCAAGGTCTGGGTGGTGACGGAGTTTTTCGCGGTCTGTCCGAAATGCGCGGTGCGAAATGGCGACCAGGTCGGCGAGTTGCAGCGGACCTTCAAGGATCATCCCGATTTCCAGATCGTGTCGGTTTCCGTCGATCCGAAGGTGGATGACGAGGCGCGGCTGAAGGACTATGCGGCCGCCGTCGGCGCGGAAATGCCGCACTGGCAGTTTCTCAACACCGGCGACGAAAAGGCGACCCACGACTACCTGGAAAAAGAACTCGGTTTCTTTGGCGTGCGTGAGCGCACCGATCCGATCGATATCGAGACCAACGGCCGCTTCGCCCACGACATGGGCATCATGGTCGTGGACCGCAATTTCAACGTGATCGGCAAATGGCCGCTGGAGGATGCCCGCTCGGAAGAGGGCCGGGCGCGTGATCCCGAGCTCTACGAAAAGCTGAAGAAGGATCTCTACGCGAAGATCCGCTCCGAGCTGGATAAGACCGAAACGGCGGGCCGCTGATGACGATGGATCCGGAACGCAGGGAGTGGCTGACCCGTTCGCCCAAGCCGGAGCTATCCCGCAAGTTGGGGATTCTCGCCTGGGTGCTGAGTGCCGTGGTGCTGCTGCTGGTCGGCATGATGCGCCGGCCGGAGCTGCACATCCAGCTGCCGCCCGGCTGGTCGCTGGACTTTCTGCCGGCGGTCCACGCGGTGCTGAACTCGCTGGTGGCGGTGGCTTTGCTGGTCGCGCTGGCGGCGGTGATGAAGGGAAAAATCACCCTGCACCGCAACGCCATCCTGACGGCGATGGCGCTGTCGATTCTCTTCCTGCTTTGCTATGTGGCGTATCACTTCACCTCGGTGGAGACGAAATACGGCGATCTCAATGGCGACGGCATTCTGAGCGATGCTGAAAAGGCGGCGGTCTCGGGCACGCGCGGGATTTACCTGTTCCTGTTGCTCACCCACATCGCCCTGGCGGCGACGAGCCTGCCGGCGATCCTGTTCACGTTCATCGCAGCGTGGACGAACCGGTTCGCCGCGCATCGCCGCCTGGCGAAATGGGTGTTCCCGATCTGGCTGTATGTCGCGGTCACCGGCCCGGTGTGCTATTTCATGCTGCGGCCCTACTACCACTGATCTCCGGGAGGAGCTGCGGCTTGGCAAGACGGGCCGGGGTGGTGCATTTTTGCGGGCATGGAAATTCGGCCGATCGGGGTGGTGCGTTCCTGCTTCGGCGGGAAATTCGGGGTGCCGAGACAGCCGGGTCTGTGTCCCGATGCCTGGGGCGAGCTGATTTTTGAACCGGAGTTCCGGCAGGCCGAGGCGGTGCGGGGGATCGAGGGGTTTTCCCACCTGTGGTTGATCTTCCATTTCCATCTCACCGAAGAAGGCGGCTGGCGTCCGACGGTGCGGCCGCCGCGGCTCGGTGGAAACGAGCGGGTGGGGGTCT
>JAQGPE010000662.1 GCA_028293225.1 Akkermansiaceae bacterium
GGCCGCGAGGGTGAGCTGCGACGCCCCCTGACGGCTGGCCGTGACCTGCCAGCCCTCCGGCGTGTGCCAGCCGGTCAGGACGCCGTCGTCGATCCGCAGGGTGGAGTCGGTGGTGACCTCGCAGCCGGAAACCGCCAGCACGCGGCAGCGCAGGGAGCCATCGGAGAGGATCTTGCAGCGGCGCTCGCGGCCATCCGGGCCAAGCGACCAGGCATCGGTAAACGTGCCGCCGGTGTCCACGCGGATGCGCCAGAGGGAGGAGTCGGTGAGATCAGCGATGGTCACGCGGAAATGTCAGATGGAGAGACGGAGACGGGAAGCCGCAAGATTTCCCGGGTCACAGAATGGTCCGTGGGTCCGTGGCAAAAGGTGAGGTTGGCCAGGGTCAGCCGGAGTTCGCTCCCCTCACCCGTCGCAGGGACCGGGTGAGGTTGGCCAGGGGTGTTCGGGAGTGAGTCCGGGGATACCCGGATGGCGTGGATTTTGAAACCTGGGTGAGGTTTCGCAGGGTTTTTTCCGGTTCGTCGATTTGGGTGAGGTTTGACAGCCTTGCTGGAGCAGCACCGGGTGGGTGAGGTGGAAGTGGAGCGACAAGAGTGGCCCTGGTGCGAAGTGAAAGTGGCAAGTGCGAAGTGGAGCAGCCGGAGAAAGTGCGGCCGTTGGCCCTGGCATCGAGGGAAGCTGGTGGGGAGGGCTTTGGAAGAAGAGCGACCGCGGCGGAATGTTGTGGGATGAGCGGCGTGAGGACGCGCTCGTCTTGCGGCTTTGCCGGGGGGAGCTACCAGGGGTCTCACCCCTGGCTGTCTCATTTCGCACCTTCGGCGCTCCTGGAAGTGCGGCCTGCGGCCGTGAGCTTTTCGAGCAGCCACGGGACGTGTCAGCCACTTGGCCGGCATGAGGCGAACAGAAGAGTTGGTTCATGGCGGAAGTCGAAAGACGGCGATGCTGGAGAAAGCGGGGCGGCCGGTCCATTGTGGGAACCGCAAACCGTCCCTGATCCGGGCGCGTTTTCCGAGGCGGATTCGCCGGCTGGAAGCGCTGGATGTACGACACGAACGGGACTCTGGCCTTGACGGCTGACAGGGCCCGTCGTCTGTCCATCCCGCCGGGCCATGCTTAAGAAAAACTACCTCTGGATCGTCGCCGTGCTGCTGCTGGCGGCTGTTGCCGTTTTCTTCCTGACCCGGAAGCCGGTTGCCTCCGCCCCTCAGCCGCCGCCAAGCGTCGAGGTCGAGAAAGATCCGGCCAAGCCGCTGCCGACCGACCTCACCGACCCGGCCCTGCTGCCGAAGCGCGAGGCGGCGGACGAGTTCAGAGATCCGCGGCTGAAGATCCTTTCCCAGCAGGATGACTACACCCCTTCCCTCGAAGATCTGGCCGGCTTCCTGGCCGCCCACCAGCGCAGTCCGGAGTCTCTGCTGGCCGCGTATGCCGTGTGCAAGGACCCGCGGGTGCTGGACGAACTGATGACCGCCGCCCCCAGCGAGCGGACCTTTCAGGCGGTGATGCTGTGGTCGGACGATGACGACACGGTCGCGAAGGCCACCGAGGAAATGAAGAAGCTGAGCCCGAAGAACCCGATGCCGTACCTGGTGGAGGTGGCCAGAGGCGGCGATCTGGAGCCGGAGCAGCTCAAGAAGGTGCTGGAGATGATCGGCGACTCTCCGAAGATCGATCTCAGCAGCCTGCGCCAGCCGGCGCTGCGCGACGAGGCCTGGCAGAGCGTGGTGAAGGACCCGGTGAAATCCTGGGCCTACTCCCTGCAGTCGATGAACCTGGATCTGGAGACACTCGACACCGTTTCCAACGGCATTCTCGACCTCCAGATGTCGAGCCAGAGCGACGGAAACGACGCGACCGGCTTTACGAAAACGCTGGCCCTGAGCAAGGCGCTGCGCAGCGACAGCAGCGAGATTTCCAGCATCGCCGACCCGAAGGTCAACGGGCTGGAGCTGGAGATCCTCGGCGCGGTCGATCCGGAGTCGAAGTATCCCGGCACCAGCATCAAGGTGCAGGAACGCATCGACCAGTTGGAAGCGAAGATGGCGGATGAGGACAGCCTGGACAACCAGATGCAGGAATTCCTGAAAGCCGCGGACCCGGCGGCGGTGGAGACCTTTGTGACCGGCTGGCGGACCAACGGGATGAATGCGGCGCTTAAGGGACTGGGCGACGGCGAGAAGCATTGACCGGCCGGGGCACTGGAAAAGGGCAAGTCCTTCCGTTCCTGCCACTCCCTTTTAGATGTAATACAAAATCCTGAGCGTGCGGGTTGTAATTCCCCGGCGGGGCGGTTACGCCTCGCGCCGTTCGAATGGCGAAGCCGGGAGTCAGTCTTGAAGCAAGTCAACGATCTGTCCCGGAAGTCCTGCTCGCAGGCAAGCTGGGCGGATTGTCGCTCCCTCGTCAGGTGATGGTTCTGGCCTTCTGGCCGCTGCTGGAGCAGATCCTGGCCTTTTGCGTCGGTTACTCCGACCAGTTCATCGCGGGCCGGATGGACGAGCGGCTCTACGACAAGGTCGCGGTGCTGGCCTCGATGGGCTTCAACGTCTACCTGACCTGGTTTTCCAGCATCCTGCAGGGGGCCATGGCCACCGGGGTGATGGCGCTGGTCTCGCGCGCCACCGGCTCGCGCGACCGCCTGCTGGCCAACCAGGGCCTCGGCCAGGGAGTGTGGCTGGGAATTGGCACGGGCCTGCTTTCCAGCGTGCTGCTGCTGAGCTGCGCGCCGCTGCTGGGAGGCATCCTGGGCCTTTCGCCGCTGGCGGACCGCTACGCGGAGAGCTTCATCCACATTTACGCGATTTCCTGCCCGATCAGCGGGGCGATGTTCTGCATCAATGCGGCCCTGCGCGGAGCGGGTGACACGCGCACGCCGTTCATCGGCATGTGCGTGGTGAACCTGGTGAACATGGCGCTGAGTGCCACCTATGTTTTCGCCCCGGCCCCGCTCGGCGGCCATGGCATGGCGGGGATTGCCAGCGGCACGCTGTGCGGCTGGACGGCGGGATTGATCACGGTCTCGCTGATGCTGGCGCGGAAAAACGGCGTGCTGAACTGGACCCGTCATGGCCTACAGGTCAGCAAGCAGATCATGCGGCGGATCGCGCGGGTCGGCTCGCCGCAGGCGATCGAGATCGCCTGCATGTGGGCGATCCAACTTTTCGGCGTGCACGCCATCACCAACATGGCTGGGGGTGAAGCTGCTTTGGGCGCGCATTTCATTACGATCCGCATGGAGTCGATGAGCCTGCTGCCGGGCTTCGCGATCGCCACGGCCGGCTCGGCGCTGGTCGGTCAGTACCTGGGCGCGGGCTCGAAGGAGATGGCGGTGAAATCCGTCCGGCTGTGCTGGAAGGTGGCGATCGGCCTGATGGGCTGCATCGCCCTGGTGATCAGCCTGGGCCGTCATGGACTGATCGAGCTGCTGGCCCCCGGCAGTGAGATCCACCAGCACCTGGCGGGTCCGGCGGTGATCATCTGCGCGCTGTCGCAACCCTTTGCCGCCACCTGCATCCTGCTCAAGACCTCCATGCGCACGGCCGGGGCGACCAGCCTGGTGATGAAGTGCTCCTTTGGCAGCATGGTCTTCTACCGGGTTTTCGTGCTGCTGATGCTGCAGTCGAAGCCGTGGTTCGACCTGCACTGGGTGTGGATGATTTTCGGCACCGACCTGGCCACCCAGTCGCTGATCCTGGCATGGGCGCATTTCCGCGGGAAATGGCTGGATGCGAAGGTGTGAAAGCGGCGCAGGATTCCCATTGGCGCGGCGGGCTGGCGCGGCTATTTTAGCGCGAGATGAATATGCCTTCGCCCGATGATGCGCCGATCCACCTGCAGGGGAGGATCCTCCTGGCGGATCCGTCGCTGCGGGACGGGATCTTCGACCGCTCCGTGGTGTTGCTGGCGGATCACTCCGCTGAAGAAGGCGCCTTCGGGCTGATCCTCAATCACCCGACCGGGCATAACGTGGGGGATTTCCTCAAGGAGGACACTTTCGAGCCATTGAAGAAGATCGCCGTGCACATGGGCGGGCCGGTCTCGCAGGAGCAGCTGACCTTCTCCGCCCTGTGGTGGAGCCAGCAGGAGGGCCTGAAGTGGCATGTTCGCATCCCTGCCGAGCAGGCGGTGCGCCGCAGCCGCCAGCCGGGGACGCTGGTGCGGGCCTTCGTGGGGTATTCCGGGTGGACCGCCGGGCAGCTTGAGAGTGAACTGCGGCGCAATGCCTGGATCACCACCAAGCCGGAGTCCTCGCTGCTCGGCCAGGCGCATGACCGCGGACTGTGGGCGGAGATCCTGCGCAGCATGTCACCGTACCACCAGATCCTGGCGGAGGCTCCGGAAAAGCCGTGGGCGAATTGACGGGAATGTCGATTTTTCCGGATGACCGGACCCTGTTCCGCGGTTAGATCTGTGGTAATGAATTCCTCCGAAAAGGAGCTGAAG
>JAQGPE010000702.1 GCA_028293225.1 Akkermansiaceae bacterium
CGGGCGCACCAACCACTGGGGCCGCATCGCGCTGCGCTTCGGCGAATACGATTTCCGCCCGAAATCCCGTGACGGCCTCGGCTACGACTGGCCGATCTCCTACCAGGATCTCGCCCCGTACTACGACAAGGCCGAGCTGATGGTCGGGATCTACGGCTCGAACGAGGGCATGGAAAACACCCCGAACTCGCCGGAGGGCATCCTGCAGCCGCCGCCGAAGCCGCGCGCCGCGGAGCTGCTGACCCGCAAGCACGCCCGCGCACTGAAGATCCCGGTGATCCCGATCCACCGCGCCGTGCTCAGCGAACCGCTCAATGGCCCGGAACGCGCCGCCAAACTTTTCCCGAACAACCCGGTCGCACAGAAACTCGTCGCCACCGACATGTCAGGCCGGGCCGCCTGCTTCTGGGCGACTCCCTGCGGTCGCGGGTGTTCGATCCGCGCCAATTTCCAGAGCACCACCGTGCTGCTGCCGATCGCGCTGGCCACCGGCAATCTGGACATCATCACCGACGCGATGGTTCGCCAGGTGATCACCGACGCCTCCGGCAAGGCCACCGGCGTCCACTACGTCGACAAGCCGACCCGCACCGATGCGATCGCCAAGGCTCGCATCGTCATCCTCAGCGCCAGCACCTGCGAGACCGCCCGCATCCTGCTCAACTCGAAGACCGCCCAGTTCCCCAATGGCCTGGCCAACAGCAGCGGCCAGGTCGGCCGCAATCTCACCGACAGCGTCGGCTCCTCCATGGGCGGCCACATCCCCGCCATGGAGGGCCTGCCGCCCTACAACGAGGACGGCGCCGGCGGCAACCACGTCTACGTCCCGTGGTGGAACTACGGCATCCAGGAAAAGCTCGGCTTCGCCCGCGGCTACCACATCGAAATGGGCGGCGGCCGCAGCATGCCAGGGATGGGCTCGCTCGGCATGCTCGACCGCACCTCCCCCGGCGTCTACGGGAAGAAACTGAAGGAGGAAGCCCGCCGCTACTATGGGGCCAGCGTCTGGTACGCCGGCCGCGGCGAAATGATCCCGAACGAAAACTGCTACTGCGAGATCGACCCCGACCGCGTCGACCAGTGGGGCATCCCGGTCCTGCGCTTCCACTGGAAGTGGTCGCAGCACGAGATCGGCCAGGCCGATCACATGCAGAAGACTTTCGCCGACCTGATCAACTCGATGGGCGGCAAGGCCACCCCGCGCCCCGGCAAGGAGGCACTTAACAAGCCCGGCGAAATCATCCACGAAGCCGGCACCTGTATCATGGGCAAGGAGGCGAAAAGCTCCGTGGTGAACTCCTTCGGCCAGACCTGGGATGTGAAAAATCTCTTCCTGATGGACGGCTCCATCCTGCCGTCGAATCCCGATAAGAACCTGACCCTCACCGTGCTCGCCCTCGCCTGGCGTTCCTCCGACTACCTGCTCGGGGAGATGAAGAAGGGCAACATTTGAACCCCACGCCGATCCCTCACGCGATGCACGATTCCCAGATTTCCCGCCGCAGCGTCTTCAAGCTGATCGCCGCCGCCAGCACCCTCGGTGCGGTCCACACCACGCCTGCCGGAGCCCAGCCTCCGGAGCCGCTGACCCGCTCCTTCGGCGACCCGATGGTCGATCCCAACTGGAACCATCCGGTCATCCCGTGGGAAATGCCTCTCGTCGCGGCGGAGCTCGCCACCCTGAGCGTGCTCGTCGATCTCATCCTGCCCGCCGACGAAGGATCGCCCGCCGCCTCCACCATCGGCGTGCACGATTTCCTCAACGAATGGGTCGGCGCGCCCTACCCGGAAAACCGCGAGGACTATGAGACCATCCGCGGCGGCGTCGCCTGGATCAACACCCACGCCTGGCAGCTCCACGGCAAGACCTTCAAGGACCTCTCCGAAGCGCAGCAGACCGCCATTCTCGACAGCATCTGCGACCCCTCGCAAGCTCCGGCCGAACTGGCCTACGGCGCGCGCTTTTTCAAGAAGCTGCGCATGCTCACCCTCGGCGGCTACTACACCCACCCCGCCACCTGGAAAAGCCTCGGCTACGTCGGCAACACCCCCATCGCCGGCCCCTACCCCGGCGTCCCGAACGAGATCATCAAGATCCTGGGACTGGAGGGGGTCTGAACGCGTGCTGCTTGGCTTCGTTAAATCCGGGTCATCACCGAGAACAATCCCCGGCCGGAGGAATCGACGTAGAGATGGCCACCGACCCCTCCGAACGCCATGTCGCCCTCCTGCCAGTCTTCCTTCCGGACCTCATCGAAACGAAACCGCCGGCCATCGACACCCATCTCAGCCTGGCCCTGCTCATACAGGCTGAGAATGACCCATCTGGTTCGATGCCAATGGTCATCGTGGATCTGGTAGAACGCGTGACGATGACAGATCGCGTGCCTGACCAGGGCACGCTGAGCTTCCAGTTCGAAATGGTTCGCATGCTCCGGCCCACCGATGGGTTCGGCTCTTTCCAGCGCATTCAGAAGGACATCTGCAGGAACAAAGAAGGCCCTGATCTCGCCACCAACAGACGGCAACTCGCAGGCAATTTCCACCGGCGCCCCGGAAGGCGCGTCACACCACACACAGAGTTCGCCGGACCGGCCGATTGTGGCAGGTCGCACCCTTTGTTTGCAACGTGGACAATGAATTGGCGGCTGGTGGTTCATAGGAAACAGGGAATGATGAGTCGCAGCGCCATTTACCCTCTCCAAATCAACTCCACCGCCAGCACCAGCAGCGCCACGCCGAACGCCCCGTCGATCCAGCGCGTCGACCTTTCATACCGCGTCCGCAGCGGCGGCCACTGCAACAACGCTGCCCAGGCCGCCCACAGGATCACAGCCTGCCCGACGATCACCGCCCAGATCGCCACCGGCATCCAGTCCGGATGCGGCCCCTTCAGAAACTTCGCCGTGATCGAAGCAATGAAGATCGCCGCCTTCGGATTCAGCAGATTGCAGAACAGCCCGCGCAGAAACGGCCCGTGCTTCGGCGCGGGCGGCACGATCGCCTCCGCGCCTACCGCCACCGGCTTCGCCAGCGCCGACTTCAGCAGGAGATACGACAGATACAGTAAATAAGCCGCCGCCACCCAGCCCAGCGCCTGCAGCAGCTTCGGCATCCGGTCAAAGATCACCGCCAGGCCGCCGACCGCGAGGCCGGTATGAACGGCCAACCCCGTCGCAATCCCACACGCCATGATCGCTCCCGCCCTGGCACCCTGAGCCAGCGACGTCCTCGTCAGCAGGATCATGTCCGGCCCCGGACTGAACTGCCCCAGGGCCATGATTCCGGCAATGATGGCGAGATCGAGAAACGGGTGCATCGGCGCCCCGCTCTATAGGCCACCCACTCCACGCCTCCAACAGCAATCCCGCGGCGCTTATTTCACCGCCGCCTTCAGCTCCGCATACTGCCGCCGCATGTCCGTCAGCTCCGCGGCGTGCGCCGGATCCGTGCTGAGATTGGTCGTCTCGTGCGGGTCGTTCTTCAGATCGTAGAGCTGCTCGTAATCGTGCTCGATATACTTCATGTACTTCAGATCCGGCCGGACCACGCCCTCGACCTTCGGCAATTGCGGGCTGCCGAGATAGGTGTGCTCATAGAAAAATACCTGCCGCGGCTCCCTCTTCCCATTCACCACCTCATAGAGGTCGTATCCCTGCATCGCCTCCGGCGCCGCCAGCCCGGCCAGGTGCAGGACGGTCGGCGCAATATCGATGTTCAACGCCATCGTGTCGGAGACCTTCCCCCGCTGCTCCTGCGGCAGCCGTGGATCATAGAGAAACATCGGCACCCGGATCGACTCCTCGTTGCCATACCATTTCCCCTCCATGCCGTGCTCACCGAGGAAGAAGCCGTTGTCGCCCATGAAAACGATGACGGTGTTCTGCGCCACGCCCAGCTTCTCCAGGCGCTCCATCAGGTGACCCACCGCATCGTCCACCCCGGTGATCAGCCGGTAGTAGTTCTTCACGTTTTCCTGGAACAGCTCCGGCGTGCCGAACAACCCCTGCCAGCGCTTTCGAGCCAGGTTCTTATCGGTGCGGAAGAAATCCGGGAAGCGGTCCCAGTACTTCGGATCGGCCGTTTCCGGAACCGGCATCGTCATGCCCTCGTAGAGCTTCGCGAAGCGCTCCTGCACCGGATACCGCGGCGGCTCGCCATCCAGCTCATGCGGGGCCTTGAACCCGATCGAGAGAAAGAACGGCTCCGGCTGGGTCGCGAAACGATCCAGGAACTCCCCCGCCTGCCGCGCCACCAGGTCCGTATGGTGGATCTTTTTCCCGCCTTCGCCATCCGGCAGGAAGTAGTGCTCCTCCTGCCCCACCTCCATGCAGTCGAAGATCTGCGGCGGCCGGTTGCCCACCCCCAGCTTGCCGACGAAGCCGACATGATAGCCCGCCTGCTTCAGAAGCGCCGGATAGGTCTGCGCCAGCGCCGCCTCGCTGAAATTGGTCGCGAAATCGTTGATCTTGTGCCGCGACTCGTACTGTCCGGACAGCAGGCTCGCCCGGCTCACGCAGCAGATCGAAGTCGTCACCCGCGCGTTGCGGAACAGCACGCCCTTCTTCGCCAGCGCATCCAGATTCGGCGTCTGGACGATCGGGTTCCCCATCACGCCGAGAGCGTCCCAACGCTGGTCATCGGTGAGGATGAAGACGATGTTCGGCCTCTCCGGCCGGGCAGACGGCGCATCCTCGCCGCGCGCCGCCCCTGCCAAGATTACCAGCACGGCAGCGGCAAACCCGGTGAAAAGACGAGGCTTCATCATGGCGAAAAAACCTCACATCGCCTTGACCGCCAGCACATAGGCCAGCACCGCCTTCTCATCGGCATCCTCCAGCCCGGCGTGACTGATCATTTTGGGCATCACCTTCTGCCATTTCGAGGTGTCGACCGCCTGCGGCAGCATGTAGCCGTGGCACTGGCCGCAGTTGAGCATGTAGGCGACGTGGCCGCGCTTCAGAGTATCCAGCGGCTGGTGGCTCTTCGCCGCCATGGCCGGGGTCGGGTTCGGCACCTCGGAAATCCCCCCCTCCTTCGGCTCCTCCCCGGTCACGATCTCTCCGCTGCCGTTCGGCGCACCCGTCGTACATGCCGCTAAAAGCAGCGCGCCCAGCCCTGAAATCCACATTCGCATGCCGTTCAGGCTATGCCGCGGCACGTTCACTGCTCAATGCCGGATTCCGCCCTTCCGGCCGATTCACCTCTCCCCGGGGAACCTTTTGACATTTTATCCGCTCCTTTTAACCTCCCGCCCGCGTGCCCGGGCATCTGACCGGCCGCCGGAAACCCTGCCACACGCCGCTTTTCTCCATGGATACCCTGCGCACCTTCACCACCGGCTCCGGAGCCGAGGGCAAATTCTATTCCCTGCCAGCGCTCGCCGAGCAGGGTTTCCCCGATCTCAAGAAACTGCCGGTTTCCATCCGCATCGTGCTGGAATCCGTCCTGCGCTGCGTCGACGGCCGCAAGGTAACCTTCGATGACGTGAAAAACCTGGCCGGCTACAATGCCAAGGCTCCGGGGGAATACGAAATCCCCTTCACGGTCGCGAGCATTGTGCTTCAGGACTTTACCGGCGTGCCCCTGCTGGTGGACGTGGCCGCCATGCGCGATGCCGCCGTGAAGCGCGGCGCCGCCCCGGAGAAGAT
>JAQGPE010000649.1 GCA_028293225.1 Akkermansiaceae bacterium
GTGCTGGAAGACAACGGCCGCTGCCCATCCGGCGCCTCCTATCTGCTGGAGAACCGCAACGCCCTCAAACGCGCCTTTCCCCACCTCTTCGACGCCATGGGCGTGCGGCCGGTGGACTCCTATCCGCGCGAATTGCTCGACATGCTCCATCATGTCTCGCCGCACCGCGAGGGCGAGCCGGTCTGCGTGCTGCTGACGCCCGGCTGCTATAACAGCGCCTACTTTGAGCACTGCTACCTGGCCCGGGAAATGGGCATCGAGATCGTGGAAGGCCGCGACCTGGTGGTGATGGACGATTTCGTCTACATGCGCACCACCAAGGGCTTGGTCCGGGTGGATGTGATCTACCGCCGCATCGATGACGATTTCCTCGACCCGACCGTGTTCCGCAAGGACTCGGTGCTCGGCGTGCCGGGCATCATGCGCGCCTATCAGGCCGGGCATGTGGCTCTGGCCAACGCCGTCGGCACCGGCGTCGCGGACGACAAGGTGATCTATTATTTCGTCCCGAAGATCATCGAGTACTACCTCGGCCAGGAGCCGATCCTGCCGAACGTGCCGACCTACCTCGCTTCCGAAGACAGCGACCGCAAATACATCCTCGAGCACCTGCCGGAGCTGGTCGTGAAGGCCGCCAACGAATCCGGCGGCTACGGCATGCTCATGGGCCCTTCCGCCTCCAAGGAGGAAATCGCCCTGTTCCGCGACAAGATCATCGCCGATCCCCGCAATTTCATCGCCCAGCCCGTCGTCTCCCTGTCCCGCTGCCCCACCTGGTGCGACAGCGACATGGAGGGCCGCCACATCGACCTCCGCCCCTACATCATCTATGGCGAGGACGTGAAAATCGTACCCGGCGGATTGACACGCGTCGCCCTGAGGAAAGGCTCGCTCGTCGTCAATTCCTCACAGGGTGGCGGCAGCAAGGATACCTGGGTCCTGAAACACTGAGCCAATGCTTTCCCG
Source organism: Akkermansiaceae bacterium (assembly GCA_028293225.1). Lineage (GTDB taxonomy): Bacteria > Verrucomicrobiota > Verrucomicrobiia > Verrucomicrobiales > Akkermansiaceae > Haloferula. The sequence continues at coordinate 967 of JAQGPE010000649.1, forward strand.
AGTCGCCCACAGCCTCTATTGGATGCTCCGCTACATCGAGCGGGCCGATAGCCTCTCCCGTCTGATCGACGTCAACCGCCAGCTGCTGCTCGACCACGAGCGGATCGACAGCGCCCGGTTGAGTGCCTTTTGGAAGCCGATCATCCTCAGCACCGGGGAAGAGGATCTCTTCCACGAGCTCTATCCGGAAGACGGCAGCACCGCGGTGGTTTCCTTCCTGACCGGGGATCGTCGCAATCCGAACAGCATCGTCTCCTGCATCGCCCAGGCGCGCGAGAACGCCCGCATGGTCCGCGACCAGCTTTCGGAGGAACTTTGGGAGGAGCTGAACTCGCTCTACCTGTTCCTGAACTCCAACGAAGGCGACAGCCTGCTGGCATCCGATCCGCCGCGCTACTACGAGGCGATCCGGCGCGCGACCTACACTTTCCACGGCATCGCCTCGGCATCGACCGCCCGCAGCGAAGCCTGGGAGTTCATGGACCTGGGCCGCCACCTGGAGCGCGCCGACAAGACCACCCGCTTCCTCGACATCACCAGCTTCCTCTCGAAAGAGGAGGATGCCACCGGCGAGGGACATTCCCTCCACTGGCTGGCGATCCTGCGCTCCTGTGGGGCGCTCGGCGCTTTTCGCGCGGTTCACAGCGGTGAGTTGAGCGGCGAAAAGGTCGCGGATTTCCTCCTGTTTTCGCGGGACTTCCCGCGCGCCGTGCGCTTCTGCGTGGATCGCATCGACCGCAGCCTGCACCGCATTTCCGGCAGCCCGCGCGGCACCTGTTCGAACGAGGCCGAACGCCTCGCCGGACGCCTGCTTTCCGAGCTCAGCTACGGCTCCATCGCCGAGGTGACGAAAAAGGGCCTCCACGAGCACCTCGACAGCCTTCAGGGAGAGTTCAACGACATTGGAGCCGCGGCCTTCCGAGCCTATGTGCTCCTGCCGGATCAGATCGAGGAACGCCCGCCGATTCCCGCCGCCAGTGTTTCCGCGGTCGTTGCCTGGCAGATGGCCCAACAGCAGCAACAGTAATTTCCGGTGCGCCAGCCCCTCCCCGGCGCGATTTCCCGTCTTCTTTCTTGTTAGGCTTCCCCCTGCCTGCTGTGAACCTTCTTCCTTCGGAGCTCATCCGCTCCAATTTCAGCGACTTGAACGATCCCGCGATACTCCTCGACGGACCCAAGTTCCGGGTGCTCCACCGTACCGTGTTCGAGTATGCCGGACCGGTCACGGACAGCGTCAATACTCTCCACCTGGAGCCTCGCACCTTCCCTTTCCAGCGGACCATTTCGGCCATCGTCAAGGTGCTGCCCTCGACCCGGATGAGGCGTTTTTCGGACCTCTTCGACAACGTCACCCATCACTTCGAGCTGTCGGTCGAACACCAGCGGCTGGAGATCGAGAGCCGGCTCAAGATCCAGAACCTGCCTCTGGACGTGCCGCAGTCCTCGCGGATCGCCACCCTGGCGGAATATCACGGCGACGACATCCCGGAGCGGACCTGGGTCTATCTCCAGGAAAGCCGCTTTGTCTCCCGTCATCCGGAGATCTGGCGCCAGGCCATCGACATCACCCGCGGCGCCGGCCCCGCGGTCTTTCCGCAGGCGCTCGCGATCATGCAGTGGGTCCACCGCGAGTTCCGCTACGAGGCGGGCTCCACCCACGTGAACACCCATCTGGAGGAAGCCTTCGCCCTCCGCCGCGGTGTCTGCCAGGATTTCACCCATGTCATGCTCGGCCTCTGTCGCGCCGTCGGGATTCCCGGTCGCTATGCTTCCGGCTATCTCTACAACGGCCCCCGCGACCATCTGGTCGGCGCCCAGGCTTCCCACGCCTGGCCGGAGATCTTTTTCCCGGAGGTCGGCTGGATCGGCTTCGACCCGACCAACAACACCCTGGCGGACGAGCGCTACATCAAGATCGCCGTCGGCCGCGACTATGATGATGTCGCCCCGGTCCGGGGCTCCTACAAGGGCTCCGGCACCTGCAAAATGACCGTCACCGTCGAGGTCGAAAAAGCCGACTGAGCGGTCAATCCTCCAGCTTGGGACAGTTCGCCAGCTTCTCCCAGGCGGCGATCGCGATCAGGATCAGGGTCGTCAGCAGCGACAGCAGCCAGGGTTGCAGATGCTCTGCGGCCAGGGCGAGCACTGCGAGGAGCAGCACGCCGGTGACATGGGAAAGGGGAGCCCGGTTGAAGATCGCCTTTTTGAACAGGAGATTCCCGATCAGATAAAGTCCGGGGCCGCCGAGCACCGCGGTCAGCATCTGCCAGTTGGCGTGACCGCTGGGATGCGCCAGCACCAGTTCGTCCGCCACCGCGCAAAGGATGATCCCTGCGACCGGAAACAGGTGCAGGTAGGTGTAGGCCAGCCGCGCCAGGCGTCCGGGATTGCCCGCATTTGAAATCTTCTGCGTCCCGGCTTCGGAAACGACGTCGAAATACAGCCACCACATGGCGATGCTGCCCGTCAGTGAAGAGAGAAACGCGGCCGTGGTGGTCGTGGTCCACACCAGCTCCGCAAAGGTGGCGCCGGTGACCAGGATCGACTCGCCGAGGGCGATGATGATGAAGAGTCCGCAGCGCTCGGCGATGTGGTGGCCGCCTACGTCCCAGTCCTCCGATTTCGACCGTCCCAATCCGGGCACGAAGAAGCCCATCGACGGCGCCGCATACTCGATGAGCAGCGCCAGCGCCCATAGCAGCATCCGCAGCGGGCCCTCCGCCAAGCCACCCGCGATCCAGAACGCGGACCCCGTGCCCAGCCAGCCGAGAATGCGCTGAAAAGTAATCGTCATCCCGGCATTTCCCCGCACCGCCCACAGCACGAACAGGGTCCGGCCGATTTGCATCGCCGCATAAGCCCCTGCAAAGGCCAGGCCACGCTCTTGAAAAGCCTTCGGGATCGATGCCGACAGCACCAGTCCCAGCCCCATCATCACCAGCAAGGCCAGCCGCACCGGCAGCTTCTCCGGATCCAGCCAGTTGGTCACCCAGGTGGTGAAAACCCACACCCACCAGACCGCCAGCATCAGCATCGTCGTCTGAATGGCGCCAAGTGCCGAGAAATTCCCGATCAGCGAATGGGACAACTGGGTGACGGCAAAGACGAAAACCAGGTCGAAGAACAGCTCCACGAAAGA
>JAQGPE010000760.1 GCA_028293225.1 Akkermansiaceae bacterium
CACCATCTTTCCCAGGCGATCGTCGATATGATTACGGAACAATGGGGCAAGTCCGATCTGCCGGCGGCGACGGCATGGGTTGCCGGACTTCCTTCCAGCGAGGCCAGGGAAAATGCCTTGTTGCAGATATTTACCGCTCATGCGGAAATCGACCCTGCGGCCACGGCCGTGCTGGTGACCCAACAACTTCCGCCGGGTGCGGCTCAGGAGGAGGCGGCGATGACCGTCCTCTACCATTGGCTGAGAGTTGACGAGGCTGCCGCCGCAGACTGGGTGAAGGATTTCCCGAAGGGCGAGTTCCGCATACGTGCGGAGGCTGAAATCCAGGGATTCCGCTCCTATCATAGCAAGGGTTCCGCAACTCCACCGTGAGTTGAAATTCGGGTAGCGCCGTAATTTGGAGGAAATCCTGCACCTATCTCATTCGAAATTAGGACACTACCAAATTTTCCAGTCTCGGCCTCGATCTCCATGACCTGATCGGTGTCGAGAACGCTCAAGCCTTTGCGTCGCGAGTTCCTGGCCATGGCGAAAATGGACCCCGGGATCACTCCACCCGGCAAAGCCGCACTCCGGGCGCCCCCTCACGCCTCTCAGTTCAGCACCTCCTGCGGCGCCCGCTCCCCTCAGCGCCCCGATTCTCCCTCCCTCCCCTCACTCTGACGTCTGACGTCTCCAAGTCTGACGTCTCTCCCCGCGCATCCATCCTTTACCCTCCCGCCGCTTTCGCCATTCTCACCGCGCATCCACCCGGCCATGGTCGACATCACGTTCTCCTTCGAACAGACCCTCAAGCAGACCAACCGCTCGCGACGCCAATTTTTCCTCCCCTGGCTGCTCCGGCTTGCACCGCGCCAGATCTACGGCTTCGCCATGCTTGCCTTTCTCGTCGTGGCCACCGGCATCCCCGGCCGCTTCTGCATCGCCGGCTTCGTCATCGCCATCCCCCTCACCAGGATCTGCCGGCGGATCCACTGGCACTTTGCGGAATACCGCAGGTGGCGCGACTACTTCACCTTGGACGGCCCCCGCCAACTGACCGTCCACCTCCAGGACGAGTCGATTGAGATCCACTCGAAAGTCGCCTCCGGCCATTCCGCTTCCTGGATCAGACAGATCCATCCCACCGGTCGGATCCTCATGAATTCGTCAAAGGACTTCATCAGCCTTTGGACCCACGACCACCGCTTCATCGGCTGCGTTCCCCGCGCCGCCATCCCCGCGGAGGCCCTCCAGTTTCTGAAGCAAGTCCGCTCCGCCTTCTGACCCCGCCGTCCGCCTCGCCCCCTCCCGATGGACTACACCGCGACCTACTCCTCTTCACCGCGAAGTCGCGCCCGGCTCTATCGCCATCTCTTTCTGGGAAAGATCCGCCGTCATCTCCCCCTCTGGACCGCCCTCGCCGCCCTGACCGCCTGGCTGTCCGCGAAATACCTGAATGAAGACCAGCAGTCAGGCCTTCTAGGCCTAGGCACCGGCATCGTGTACGTTATCCTTTACGACTGGATCACCGCCTATCATCGACAGCTAAGCTCCCTCAACACTCCGGAAGGACAGCAGCAGGGTCCCGCCATCACCCTGACCATCTCGGACCTCGGCATCCTGGTGGTTGCCCCCTCTCATAACCGGATCGTCAACTGGACCCACCTCAACCGCATCCGGATCACCCGTCAACTCGTCCACCTCTCGCGCAATCGCCTCCTGCTCTTCCAACTGCCTCGCGAACAACTCTCCCCGGAAGTGCTCGATTTCATCCGCCAGAAAATCTCCACCTCCCGGAAATCCACTCGTTGACCTCACCTCGGATGATGACCGGCGACCTCATTCCTCTCGTGCAAATCTGCCGGCGCCACCCGGAGGTGAAATTCGAGATCAGGGGGGAAGGCAGAGCTCGTTTTATTTTTGGAACGACAGCAAGCAAGGCATTCGAACTATCCATCTGCGAAGAGGGATATTTCTTCGAAGGTTGGGACAAGATCGATCCCAACTCGGTCCAAGCTCCTCAAATTTCCGTAACAGAGAACACCCTGGATCAGGTGGCAGATCTCTTGCACGACTTCCTCAAGAGCTGAACTCAACTGAACGCGCGCGGCTTCAATCCGGCGTCTGTGTCTTCATCTTGAATTCCCCTCTCAAAGTGCCCAACGCGAGCTCACGCATAGAGCCTGGGATGCAACGAGACCCCCGGAGAGAAAACCCCAGGTCAAACAGGCTGACAAAGCCGCACTCCAGCTCATCGAGCGCCGAAGGTGCGAAAGGTGACAGCCAGGGGTGAAACCCCTGGTAAAACACCCGGCGAAAGCCGCACTCCGGGCGCCCCCTCAGGCCTCTCAGTTCACCACCTCCCGCGGCGCCCGCTCCCCTCAGCGCCCCCCGATTCTCCCTTTCCAGTCCTCCCCTTCTCTCGGGCATGGGATCCTCTAAAATGCTCAGAGACACTCGTCCTTGCAGCAATACATCCCTCTGAGGTAGCCCTCGCTCATGCCAAATGACCAGACACCCAGGCTCACTTCCGCTGACGCCCAGCGCAAGTATCTGCCGGGGGATCTGATTCATCTGGGCGACGGTCCGGCCTGGAAAGACATCCTCGTCGAAATTTATTCCCGGCGGCTGGAGGAGAAATGCATGCTCGTTCCCGCAGTCGCGGAACCCCAGATCGTCTGGCAGATCTCGGGGAACGTCATGTGCGAGGAGCGCGATCTGGGCGGACAATGGAGCTCTCACCAATCGAAGCCGGGCGACGTCTTTCTGACTGCCTCGCCAACCCCTTATGAATTGCGGTGGAAAGCAGTCACGCGGGAGCCTTCGGTCGTCATGCATGTGTTCATCGGCCTCCCCTTGTTGGCCCGGGTGACACAGGAATTACTGGGGCCCGATTCTGACCTTCCAGTTTTGAAAGAGGTCCACGGAGTACACGATGCAATGCTCAACGTTCTGTTGGAACAGTTGAGGACCGAACTGACGGAACGCTCCCCGGCCAGTGAAATTTTCGTCCAGGGCGTGGCTCAGACCCTCGCAGTGCATCTCATCCGCAACTACCGGGACGAATCGGTCACAAGACCTCACCACTCCAATGTCCTTCCTGCATTCCGTTTTCGCAAAGTCGAGGAACTCATGAAAGGGGCTTTGGAGGAGGGCTTCCATGTCGGCGCATTGGCCGAGGCGGTGGGGTTGAGTGAGGGGCACTTCTCGCGTCTCTTCAAAAGGACGGCCGGGGTATCGCCTTCTAAATACTTCATCGGCCTCCGCATGACGAAAGCACAACAACTGCTGAGGGAGACCAAACGCAGCATTATCGACATCGGGTTGGAAGTAGGTTACAGCAGTCCTAGTCATTTTTCGCAGGTCTTCAGAAAAGAAGTGGGGCAGACACCACAGGACTACCGTCAGGTAGAGCACTGAGACGGCATCGAAGCTTTTTAGCAGAATCGCGACAGGTCGATCAGAACCACGAAAGCAACCGGTTCGATCTGAGGATAGCTTGGGCACATGGCTCAAGAAAAAGATCGGCTTCTGAAACCGCCGCATCCGTTGGTACAAGAATCCACGAGCCGTCGCTTCAAGTCGCTCGCATTGGCGGTCGCCTTGCCGCTTGCCTCCTGCGGCGGCGAAACCGCCGGAGATGCACCATCCGGGCAGGAAAAGCAGACTCTCGGCGAGCGAAAACAGAACCTGGACGTCCGGATCAAGATTGGAAGCAAGACCATCACAGGCACGCTTCGCGATTCCGCAACCGCTAAGGATTTCATTTCGCTGCTCCCTTTAACGATCCATCTGAAGGACTACGGGAGCACCGAGAAAATCAGCGGGCTTCCGAGAAAACTCACCAGGGAAGGCGCACCGTCCGGTGCGGATCCTTCCGTCGGCGATATCGCCTACTACGCCCCCTGGGGTAATCTGGCGATATATTGCGGCGACTCACCCTATGCGGACGGACTGATCATCCTCGGGAAGATCGATGGCGATCTGGACGCGCTGAAGGCCACGAGCGTGGGGCAAGTGACCCTCGAACTCCCGCAGCCCTGACCCTTGATCCCAATCTCTCAGCCAATCCGGACGCCACGAATCTCAAAAAAATAACACGCTCAACCAATGAAAAACATTCTTATGTCACTCGCATTTCTAACAGCTTATCCTGCCGTGATGGGCGCGGATATGTCCCACGGCGCAGACAATTTCTATCACAGCGACAACGTCACCACGCAAAAGGTCACCTTCAAGAATCAATACGACATGAATGTGACGGGGAATCTTTTCATTCCCAAGGGGCAGGATCAGAATAAGAAGAGCCCGGCGATCATCGTCGGCCACCCCATGGGTGCAGTAAAGGAACAGAGTTCGAACCTGTATGCCCAGAAACTGGCCGACCAGGGATTCGTCACCTTGGCCTTGGATTTGCCATTTTGGGGAGAAAGCGAGGGACGACCACGTAACGCCGTACTGCCGGACGTCTACTCCGAGGCCTTCAGTGCAGCAGTTGATTTCCTGGGTACGAGATCCTTTATCAATCGGGACCGGATTGGTGTTCTTGGAATCTGCGGGAGCGGAAGCTTCGTCATCAGCGCGGCCAAGATTGACCCGCGAATGAAGGCCATCGCGACAGTCAGCATGTATGACATGGGTGCCGCCAGCCGGAATGCCCTCAACCATTCCCTTACCCTCGAGCGGAGAAAGAAGGTCATCGAAGATGCAGTCGCACAGCGCTACGTCGAGTTTGCCGGTGGCGGGATGAAATACACCGGCGGAACGGTCCATGTTCTGGATGAAAAAACCGACCCCATCCAACGTGAATTCTACGACTTCTACCGGACCCCGCGGGGCGAATTCACTCCGGCGGGCAGCTCACCGGATCGGACCACTCACCCGACGCTCAGCAGCAATGTCAAATTCATGAACTTTTATCCATTCATGGATATTGAGACGATCTCCCCTCGACCGATGCTTTTCATCACGGGTGATGCAGCTCATTCGAAGGAGTTCAGCGAGGAGGCATACAAGCTTGCCGGCCAGCCAAAGGAGTTGATCGAGGTACAAGGAGCCGGTCACGTCGATCTCTATGACCGGGTGGAATTGATTCCGTTCGACAAGCTTGCGGACTTTTTCACTCGCAATTTGAAGTAGGCACCGGCTGCGCCTGAAGGAAGACAGGGCTGAGGAGCCGCCAACTGCGACATCCCATTTCGATGCCAATTGAAAGCAACAAGACCGATCCCGATCCAACTGCATGGAACGCGGTTTTCTCCATCGCGCTGGGAGTGGCCGGACTGATCATGGCGGAGTTTTTGCCAACCGGTGTTCTGACGCCGATCTCCCGGGATCTCGGGATTACGGAAGGGATGGCAGGCCAGTCCGTATCGGCAACTTCGGTCGCCGCCGTCGTCACCAGCTTAACTCTGCCCTATTTGTCACGGAGAGTGAACCGCCGGACCGTGATGCTGATACTCTCGCTGCTGCTGATTTGTTCCAATCTGCTGGTCGCGTTTTCTCCTAATTTTGCCACCCTGTTAGGAGGAAGATTCATGCTGGGAATCGCATTGGGCGGTTTCTGGTCGATGGCTGCCGCGATCGCCATGAGACTCGTGCCTCAAGCTGAAGGACCACGGGCGATTGCGATCATTTTTGGTGGCTGTTCCCTCGCCTCTGTCCTGGCGGCGCCACTGGGAAGCTTCCTGGGCGGAATCATCGGGTGGAGGAGTGTTTTCCTCCTTTCCGCCACGCTGAGCATTGTGGCGTTTCTGTGGCAAGCGCTCACGCTTCCTTCGCTGAAGCCGATCGGGGAGACGCGCATGCGCACGGTTTTCGATGTCCTCAGGATTCCGCACTTTTCGGCCGGCATGCTAGCAGTGGCCGCCGTCTTCTGTGGCCACTTCGCGCTTTTCACCTATCTGCGTCCGTTCCTTGAAACGACCACGGGTGTGGGAGTGAATAGGGTCT
>JAQGPE010000775.1 GCA_028293225.1 Akkermansiaceae bacterium
GTCCGGCACGCCCAGGCAGGTGTGCATCAGGTCTTCCGGGCAGGTGGCCGTGTATTCGGGTGAGTAGCAGAGTTCCAGGAAGACGTCATTTCCCGGCAGGCCCAGGAAGGCCAGCTTGTTGCCCTGCGGGGAGTCGCGGCGGTCGTCTTCGGTGTAGCCGAGTTTCTTGTAGAAATCGATCGACTGGTCGATGTCCTTCACGCGGATGCGGGTGTGGAGAAACTTGATCATGACGGGGCGATCATGGACCCGGATCGGCGGGCTGTCATCCCCGGAGGGCGGGTGGGTTTGCAAAATGCCTGCATTTCCTGCCATCCAGTGGCGCGCGGCGGTTTCCCGTGCTAACAGAAGGGTAGCCATGAAAACCATTGTCGCCGCCGTCGATTTCTCAGATTCCACCGCTGGAGTGATTTCCGCCGCCTCGAACCTGGCAAAGGTGTTCGGAGCGTCCCTGCACATCGTCCATATCATTGAGGCGGAGCCGACTTACACTGCCTATGGCTTCACTCCGGACGAATTTCCCGCCATCCAGGTCTTCCAGGAAGAGGTGCGGAAGCGGGCGAATCTCCGCCTCGACGAGCTGCTGGGCACGGTCACGAGTGACGTTCCGGATGCGACCATCCACCTGATCGACGGCAATCCGCTTCATGGCCTGCTGGACTATGCGAAGCAGGTCGGCGCGGATTTGATCGCCGTCGGCGCGCACAGCCACAATGCGGTCTCGTCGCTGCTGCTGGGCAGCATTGCCGAGGCCCTCGTGCGGAAAGCCGAGCTGCCGACGCTTGTCATCCCGGCGCCTCACAAGGAGTGAGCCTTGCGGGATGCGCCTTCCGCCGCTAGGCAAGGCGCATGGCTCGCCGCTCCTTCAGTCTCATGCTCGCCTGGCGCTATCTCAACCCGCGCCGGGCAATGCTTTCCGCGGTGACGATCATCTCCGTCACCGGTGTCCTGCTGGGGGTGTGGATCCTGGTGGTGGTGATGTCCGTGTTCAATGGCCTGGAGGAGCAGGTGCAGAAACGCCTCTTGGGCTACACCCCCCACATCCGCCTCAGCTACCACGGCGTGGAACCGCCGCCCGATTGGCGGGAAATTTCGAAATCGATCGCCGGCCACCCGGGAGTGAAATCCACCGGAGCCTATCTCCAGGATTTCGCCCTGGTCGACGTGACGAACAGCGGCCGGGCGCCAAGTCAGGCCACCTTTCGGGCGATCGACACGACCGATCCGGATCAGGTGAAAGGGATCGAGGATATCCTGAAAGATTCCCGTGCGAAGTATCCGGATTCCAGCGCGGACATGGGGCTGGATAAGAAGGTGATCATCTCGTCATTCGTGGCAAACCCGCTGGGCGTGGGAATCGGCGACAAGATCCGCCTCTATTCCGCACGCAATTTCAACCAGGTCAAATCCGCCTTCGAAATCTCCGATCAGCCGGTGGTCCGCGATCGCTACAAGGAGCAACTCGCCATCGTCAAAGGGGTGCTATCCTCCCATTTTGAGAAGAGCGGAGATGATCTGATCCTGATACCTGACGAGTCGTACTTCAAGCTGGTCGATTTCTCGGAAATCATCATGCACGAGCGGGATTCGATCCGTGAGGAGGAGCTTTCGCTGCTGGATCAGGTTCTGATCCTCCTGGAACAGGCCGACCGGGCTCCGGAGGGCCGGGTCGTGGCTGCCGCCACTCCCGGCGAGGCTTTGGAAATCCTCAAGCAACTCGACACCACCGACCGGGATCAGATGGATGCGAAGATCACCAAGCGCATCCGGGAGTTGGTGCTGCCGCAGGAAGCCGAGGTGATCGGAATCTATCAGCCGGGACAGATGGCGGTGATGCCGGACATTTTCATGCCGCTGCCGCTGGCGCAGCAGCTTTCCGGACTGAATGACGGCGTGCAGGCCATTGCCGTGTGGCTCGACGACCCCTACAGCTATCAGCGGGTCTCGCGGGAGCTGATGGCCAAGCTGCCGGAAGACTGGGTGGCGACGAGCTGGTACGATGACTTTGGTAATTTCGCCCGCCTGATCAACCAGCAGCGAGTCATGATGTATATCGTGCTTTCGATGATCATCGTGATCTCTGCTTTCTCGATGATGGCGGTGATGTTCACCGTGACCATCCAGAAGCGGCGCGAGATCGGGGTGATGAAAGCGCTGGGCGCGGCGCCCGGGCAGATTGTGCGCGTGTTCCTTCACCAGGGGATCATCCTGGGAGCGGTGGGGGCCGTGCTGGGGGTGGGGCTGGGCCTGCTCACTCTTCATCTGAGGGGAAATCTCCAGGATTTTCTGCGGGCGGCATTCAACTTCGATCCATTCCCCGGGGACTTCAATGGCTTCGATGTGCTGCCGGCCTTGATTGTGCCGAAGGAAGTCGTTCTGATCGCGGTGTCCTCATTCATCCTCTGCTCGCTGGCCGCCATGGTCCCGGCGATTTTCGCCTCGCGCAGTGATGCGGCGAAGTCGCTGCGAAATCTCTAACTCGCGTCGAAAGGCGTCGCCCTTTTGTAGTCGCGGAATACGCGTAAATCCACTGAGATGACGCCGCGTGAAGGAAATCTGGGATCTGGCAATTAGCCCGGCGATGCTGCCGCTGACCATCCTGTTGGTCCCGGTGGGTATCTACTGGCTGCTGAGTGTGATTGGAGCAGCCGGCCATGGGGTTTTCCATGGTCACGGCGGCCACGGTGGACATGTCGGTGGTCATCACCACGACATCGGCGGGCACCACCACGGCGGTGCCCACGGACATCAGGGTCATGCACCCGGTCACGGGGGGCACGGCCACGGCAGCCACGGAAATGACGATGGTCACGACAGCCCGATTTCCGATTTCCTGCATGGCGCGCTGCGCATCCTGAATGCCCAGGAGGTGCCGGTCATGATCGTGCTCTCCGTCCTGGTGATCTTCCTCTGGGGCGGCGCGATGATCGGGAACCTGTGGTTTCATCCCAACCCCGACGGATGGGGCGGTACGCTCATCAGCCTAGGCTCGCTGGCCACTTCCATCGTCGCCACGCGTCTCATTCTCATCCCCGTAAAGCCCCTGTTCAGAATGATGCAGACGGACGTGGAGGAGGAGACCCCGATCACGGGGCGCTCCGGCTATGTCCGCACTGCGTTCGTCACCGAGAGTGACGGTCAGGTTGTCGTCGAAAACCGCGGTTCCCCGATCATCGTCGGAGCCCGCACGGTCCACGGAGCGGAACCGATTTCCCGCAATACCACCGTTCTCATTGTCGGTCGCGATGCCGAGTCCGGTCTCTACGTTGTTCGCCTTTCTAACGAAACCTCCCACTAATTCGACTTATGCCTGCCATTCTTGCTGTCAGTGAGTTTACCCTCATTATTTCGCTGATTATCGGTGCCATTATCATCGTGCTCGTTGCCGGTGCGGTGCTGTTCTCGATGTTCTATCGCAAGGCCCACCGCGGTCAGGCGCTGATCAAATCCGGCTTCCGCGGCACCAAGGTCAGCTTCAACGGCATGACCGTCTATCCCGTGTTGGAACGCATGGAAGTCATGGACATTTCCCTGAAGCGCGTGGAGATCGACCGTGTCGGAAAAAACGGCCTGATCTGTAAGGACAACATCCGCGCCGACATCCGCGTGGCCTTCTTCGTCCGCGTCAATCAGACGGAAGAAGACGTGCTGAGCGTGGCCCAGTCGGTCGGTTGCGATCGAGCCTCCAGTGTGAACGAGATCCGCGACCTGTTCGACCCGAAGTTCTCCGAAGCCCTGAAGACCGTCGGCAAGCGCTTCGATTTCACCGAGCTATATGAACAGCGGGAAACCTTCCGCGACGAGATCATCAAGATCATCGGCACCAACCTCAACGGCTTCGTGCTGGATGACGCCGCCATCGACTACCTGGAGCAGACGCCGATCGAACTTCTCGATCCGGAGAACATTCTCGATGCCCAGGGTATCAAGAAAATCACCGAGCTGACCGCGGTGGAAGCGAAGCTTTCCAACCACATCATGCGCGACAAGGAGAAGGTCATCAAGCAGCAAGACGTGGAAACCCGCGAGGCTGTGCTTGAGCTGGAGCGCCAGCTGTCCGAGACCGAGTCGAAGCAGAAGCGCGAAGTCGAAAGCGTCCGGGCTCGCGAGGAAGCGGAGACCGCCAAGGTGCGTGAAGAAGAGCGCCTGAAAGCCGAGCGCGCCCGCATTGCCGCCGACGAAGAAATTCAAGTCGCGACCCAGAACAAGGACCGCCAGGTGCTCGTCGCCCAGCGCAACAAGGAGCGCACCGACGGCGTCGAGATCGAACGCGTCAAGCGCGATCAGGAACTGGAATCGATCGAGCGCGAGCGGGTCACCCAGCTCAAATCCATCGAGAAGGAAAAGGCCATCGAAGTGGAGAAGAAGGCGATCCAGGACGTGATCAAGGAACGCGTCGCAGTCGAGAAGCTGGTCGTGGTCGAGCAGGAACGCATCAAGGACACCGAGGCCTTTGCCGGCGCGGACCGTCAGAAGCAGGTCAAGGTCACCTTGGCCGAGGCCACCGCGCAGGAGGAAATGATTCGCAAGGTCAAGGAAGCCCAGGGCTCGCAGGAGGCTGCCAAGCTCCGCGCCGATCAGGATCTCTATGAGCGTGTGAAATCGGCCGAAGCCTCGCGGAAATCCGCCGAGTTGAAGGCCGAGGAAATCGTCATCTCCGCTGAAGCTGAGCAGAACGCCAGCGAGAAGCTTTCGATCGGCAAGAAGCTGCTGGCCGAAGCCACTGCGAAGGAATCCGCCGCCACCGGCATGGGCGAAGCCGAGGTCATGGTCGCCAAGGCCGAGGCCACGAGACAGCAGGGCACCGCCGAGGCTGACGTGAACCGCCTGAAGTTCGAAGCCGAAGCGGAAGGCATTAACAAGAAGGCCGAAGCGATGAAGCTCTTCGAAAACGCCGGTCAGGCGCACGAGGAATTCAAGCTGCGCCTCGAAAAGGAAAAGGTCGTCGAGCTGGCCGGAATCAATGTGGATCGCGAGATCGCCGAGGCTCAGGCCCGCGTGATGGGCGAGGCCATGAAGTCGGCCAAGATCGAGATCATCGGCGGCGAAGGCAAGTTCTTCGAACAGATCGCCGGTTCCATTTCCCGCGGCAAAGCGGTGGACCGCATGGTCTCGAACAGCGAGGTGTTGACCGACGTGAAGGAGACCTTCTTCAACGGCGATCCGGAGTATTTCAAAGCGCAACTGCGGGAG
>JAQGPE010000786.1 GCA_028293225.1 Akkermansiaceae bacterium
CATCTCGTCACGGGATGAGAAGGCGTTTGGGATGCTGGTCACGCGTTACCTCGACCAGGTCCATGCCTTGGCCCGCCGGGTCACGGGCGATGACGAGCTGGCGCGGGATGCGGTCCAGACTGCGTTCATCCGGCTCGCGGAGCGCGCTGCGCTGATCTCGCATCATCTGCCGCTGGCTGCCTGGCTGCACCACGTGGTGCGGTGCCAGGCGGTGGATCTGGTACGGGCGGAGACGCGGCGGAGAAAGCGCGAATGGCAGGCCACTCTCGTCTTCCCTCCCATGGATACTTCCGCACCAGAACCCGACTGGTCTGCGCTCGCCCCCGTGGTGGACGAGTTGGTGGATCAACTGCCCACCGCCGATCGCAATCTCCTGCTTCTGCGCTACTACCGGAACGAGTCCCACGCAGTGATCGCCGCCAGGCTGGGGCTGACGGAGGGAGTGGCCCGCAAGCGCGCCTACCGGGCGGTGGAGAAGCTGCGCGCCCTGCTGGGGAAGCGCGGCATCACCACCAGCGCGGCGGCCCTGGCCGGCATCCTGCCCGCCCACGCCGCACCGGCCGCGCCTGCGTTTCTCGCGACTGCGGTCCTTCAGGCGACGCAGGGGATCGTTCCTGTCAGCGCGCCTTTTCTCACCGCTCTTTTCATCACCGTGAATACTTCCCAGAAAATCGCCCTGGCGGGATCGCTCCTGCTGCTGGTGGCCGCGACGGCCTACACCTATGCGCCGGATCCTGCCGCCACTGCACTGGCTGCTGCCGCCGCTTCTCCGGGGGATGCCGTAGTTGCCTCCGGGAAAGCTGGCCAGCGCTCAGGGTTTGTCCGCGAGCGCCTGGTCCGTCCTGCCCCGGGGACTCCGGAGGAGCGGCTGGAGCGACTGAGGGCGATCGTCTCCAACGAGGACGCCATCCAGCGTGAAGCCGACCTCATCGCCTATCTGGACGGCCTGCCGCCGGGTCTGTTTGGCGAGACTGTGACGGCGCTGCGGGACCTGCAGCGGGTGGAGTTCAATGGCCAGCCGATGGCACTTTCGGCATGGATGAAAGTGGATCACGTCGCAGCTCTGGAATTCTGCATGGATCCCAGCAACTCCGTGGATGACCGGCTGCTCCCCGAAATGCTGGGCGACTGGGCTGCAAGCGACCCGGAAGCTGCTCTGGCATGGGCACTTCAGTCCTCCCGGGCGGCTGCCTTGGTGCAGAATATCCTGTGGGGAATCGCGCAGGCTTCGCCCGAGGATCTCGGAAAGCGGATCCGGGAACTCCCCGACGGCGAGGCCAAGTATTTGGCCTTTGATCATCTGACCACACAACTGGCCGAGGATGGCGATCCGGGGTTGCTGCCGCGGATCGTGGCCGGTCTCTCCGAATCCCAGCGAGCGGTGCTTTATGGTAATCTTGCGATCGAGATGAAAGACTATCCGAAGGCCGTTGACCTGTTGAAGCAGCATCCGGAGGGCATCCCTTTTTCGAGTCCTGAAGGGATCGTCTACATGTGGTCCAATATTGACTATCCCACCGCCATTGCTGCCGTGGCCGGACTCCCTGCGGGGGAACTCAAAAAGCAGGCGGCCGCAGGGCTGATTCATCGCATGTCGGAGCGGGATATACGGCAGGCAGAGGATCTGCTGGAGCAGTATCCGGATGTTCTTTCCCCGTCCACCCTCTCCATCGTTATCGAGAACGTCGGGAAAAGCGACCCAGCGCTGGCCTTGGACCTGACGCCAAAAATCTCCGGCGAGGCAGAGCGCCATGAGGCGATCGCCGGGCAGCTGTCGTCCTGGCTGATCAATGATCCCGCTGCTGCCGCAGGCTGGCTGGCAGCGCATCCGCAGCCGGCGGCGGTGACGGACAGGCTCCCCCAATCCAACTGACCGACAGAGCAACGGACCATGCCACTCACCCATAAACACCTGTGATGAAGTTCAAAGTGCCGCTTCCTGTGATTCTCTCCGCCCTGGCCGCGGCGGTGGCGGGATCCCTTTTTCTCTCCACCGCGGCCAGGCGGCAGCGCACGGCAGAGGCATTCCGGGCAGTCGCGGCAGCCACCGCCAGCGGGACCAAGCCCACCTATGCACAACGCACGGCGGGCGCAGCCTTGCTGCTTTCCCGGCCCCTGCCAGCCGGGATGGGGCGTGAGTCTGCCGTCAGGGAGCGGATGCAGGCCGCGCTTGCGATCATGAACCGGGTCGACCGGACCCGTGCGCTGCTGGCGCTGATGCGGGATTTCACGACTGCGGATTTCTGCGCTGCCCTGGACAGTTATCCCGTCAGCATGGCCGGCAGGCGCGATGAGTTTTTCATGACTCTCTTCGATGAACTGGGGAAGCGGGATCCGGATGCGGCACTGGACTATGCCGCCCACGCTCCCGGCATGGAAGAGGTGGCGGGCAAGCTCCTATTTGAGTCAGGAGTTGATTCTGTCATGGAGTGGACGAAGGCTGACCCCAGCGGAAAGAGACTGCGCGCGGTGGTCGATCGCCTGATGAAAGAGAATCCTGCATTTGCCCTGGAAGCACTGGGCGCGCTTCCCGTGGAGCAGTGGCGAAAGCCCTTGGCCCTGCTGATCCAGAACAACGATGGCAACTCACGTGAGGACGTGCAGAAATGGTTCGATGGGCTGACCGACCCGGTCCAGCGCAGAGCGGCAGAGACGACCATCCTCCAATTCCTCGGGAAAGACGCCCTGGAGCCGGGAGGGCTTGCCCGCAGGGAACCGCCCCCGCGATTCAGCTTCGATTACATCGGGCAGTGGATCGTGGAGGAGCCCGCCGGTGCCCGGGAGGCGGTCGCGCAGCTCCCCGCCGGGCCGCAACGGCGCAGGTCGGTGGAGATCATCATGACGGATGCCCTGCAGCACAGCGACAACCCTGCGGAGGTGATGGCGCAATTCGCCGGCGATCTTGACGGGAAACTGCGGGCCGCAGCTGTGGAGGGCCTGGCCTATAGGGACGGAGCACTGGCTCTTGAGCGCAGTGGAACCCTGATTGAGGATCCCACCGAACGCGAAATCGCCGACGTCAGGACTCTCGCCATCTGGGCCGAGAATCACGAACCGGAGGCCAGGAAGTGGATGGACGACCATCAGGTCTCCGACAACGTCCGCACCCGCGCGAACGAGGAAATCGAGCGCCGCAAGAAATCGGCCAGAGATGAATTTCTGGAGTCCGAACAGGCCAAGGCCACCGGGAGGTGAGGAGGGAGGATTGCTTTGCTGACTTCGCAGGCAGTCGAATGAATCGGATGAATCAGAGAATTTCTTAATCTCATTTTTCAATTACCCATCTTGATCCGCAGTGAATTCTCTCCCCGCGCCGCCAGATTTGGTGGCACTATTTTTAAGGTCGCCGTGAACCCATCGCGACGTCATCGCTCTCTACAGACCTCCCCATGTTCCGACTTTCCTTCCTCATTCTTAACCTCGTCTTTCTGACTGTCTTTGCTCCAGCTCAACAGCCCGTCGCTAGTGAGCCGGCGGACAGCGCAGACTGGCAGATGAAGCGGGCGCCCTTGATGACGCCCTTTGCCGCAGACGTGAAGCCGGACAATGTTCTTCCGGAGTATCCGCGGCCGCAATTGGTTCGCGAGAAATGGCTGAACTTAAATGGAATATGGGCTTTCAAGGACAGCGCGTCCTCCGGGCCGCCTCAAGAGTGGCCGGAGAAAATCCTGGTGCCCTTTCCGATTCAGTCCGCTCTGTCCGGCGTGATGAAGCAGGTGGAGCGGGCCTGGTACCGGCGGACGTTTACGGTTCCGGCCGACTGGGAGGGCCAGCACATCATCCTCCATTTCGGTGCCGTGGACTGGGAGAGCGAGATTTTTATCAATGGGAATAGCATCGGCACGCATCGCGGCGGCTATGATCCTTTCAGTTACGACATCACAGACGCATTGAAAGGCCCGGGGC
The DNA here is from genome assembly GCA_028293225.1 of Akkermansiaceae bacterium. Lineage (GTDB taxonomy): Bacteria > Verrucomicrobiota > Verrucomicrobiia > Verrucomicrobiales > Akkermansiaceae > Haloferula. The sequence goes on from JAQGPE010000786.1 coordinate 3,907, forward strand.
CGCAGGAGCTGGCGGTCCGCATCTTCGATCCCACGGAGAACGGCGGCCAGCCGCGTGGCAAGCAGGCCATCAAAGGCATCCCCATCATGTACACGCCGACCTCCGGCATCTGGCAGACGGTCTGGCTTGAGCCGGTCCCCACAGCATCGATCCAGGACCTGCGGATTCTGCCGGATATCGACAAGGGAACCGTCAGTGTGAAGGTCAATGTCAAGAATCCGCCGGCAGGCTCGACCGTGGCCTTGCAGGTCTCCGCCGCAGAGAAAATGGTCACGACGATTTCCGGCGAGGCGAACAGGGAGATCGTCATCCCGCTCCCGAAGGCGGTGCTTTGGTCTCCGGACCAGCCCTTTCTCTACGACCTCAAAGTCATCCTGCAGCAGGATGCGAAGCCGCTCGATACCGTCGCCAGCTATTTCGGCATGCGGAAAATCTCGCTGAAGACCATCGATGGGATTCCGAAAATCCTGCTGAACAATAAGTTCGTCTTTCAACTGGGCGCGCTGGACCAGGGATTCTGGCCGGACGGTCTCTACACCGCTCCGACGGATGCGGCGCTGAAGTTCGATCTCGAACTGCAAAAGAAACTCGGCTTCAACATGGTTCGCAAGCATGTGAAGGTCGAGCCGCTGCGCTGGTACTACTGGGCGGACAAGATGGGGCTGCTGGTCTGGCAGGACATGCCGACCGCACAATCCTACGGTGGCGTGGATGCCGATCCGGATCTCTACGTGACCGAGTTGACGCGTATGATCGAAACGCACTGGAACAGCCCGTGCATCGTCATGTGGGTCGTGTATAACGAGAACTGTGGCCAGAATGCGCATATCAAGCAGGGCCTGAGCACTGCGAAAGTGGCCGGCCTCGCGAAGAAGCTCGACCCCAACCGCCTGGTGAACGAGGCGAGCGGTTATGACTGGTATGGTGCCGGCGATGTCGCGGACTCCCACACCTATCCGGCGCCGGACGCGCTTCCCGGTGCCCCTGGCCAGGCGATCGTCTCCGGGGAATTCGGCGCGATCAAATATCCGCTAAAGGACCACCAGTGGGCTCAGGCCGATGACGTCAACGTAACCACGAGTGAGGAGTATCTGAGCCGCTACGCCAGCTACCTGACCAAGCTTTGCCAGCTGAAAACCGAAAAGGGCATGAGCGGTGCGGTCTACACCCAGATCACCGACGTCGAGACCGAGCAGAACGGGATCTTCACCTATGACCGCAAGGCACCAAAGGCGGACATCGCAGCCTTGGCCAAACTGAACCTGCGGGCAATCCACCAGCGCTACGAGATGGTGGACATCCTGCCGACTTCGCGGAAGTCGGCGCAGAAGTGGGAATACACGACGGCTGATCCGGGAGAGAAATGGTTCGCCATGGATTTCAATGACCGTGACTGGCAGACCGGCCGCGCCCCTTTCGCCTCGGAAGGCACCCCGAATGTCAAGGTGGGCACCTCGTGGAAGACTGACGACATCTGGATCCGGAAGGAATTCCGGATCGGCAGCCTGAGCCCGGACGATCTCGACAATCTGTATCTCGACATCTGTCACGACGACGATTGCGAGGTCTATCTGAATGGAGTGAAGGTTGGCGCATTGAACGCGGCGAGCACCTACGCTCCGATGGCTCTGGACAAAGCGGGGAAGAAGGCCCTGAAGCAAAATGCCGCGAACCTGATCGCCGTCCATTGTCACCAGACCGGCGGCGATCAGGCCATCGACGTGGGCCTCGAGGTTCTGAGGTTTGTGGACGACACAAAATAAGGTCCCGGGCGGCGGCCGGTGGGTGAGGCGGAAGCCGGATTCTTTGGCCCGAAATTCCCGGTTCAATGAACGCGCCGGCAAGAAAGTGTCGGAACCGGACCGGGCATTTCCGGCCTTCCGCTCGACCCCTCAATGCATTTGGAGATTCAAACGGGGCTCACATTTCAACGCACCGGAATCCCACTAATTCCGGGCTTCGGTAAGTCTCCTCAAATGAGATCTTTGGATGGCGGAGAGAGTGGGAATCTACGCCCTCTCGCCGGCGATGCTGAAAATGAGATAGTTAGGTAGTGATGATTGGAGCCGTGTGTCCCAATGGCGTGTCCCACGTTATCGCACAGGGACGAGGGAGGCAAGCCAAGAGCAGCTGAATCGAAATGGCTCCTTAGAAGCGTCAAAAAAGGTGCAACGGGGTAATAGGCAGCTTCTATCCTCTGGATGACGCCCCTTTGCCGTGCTCGCCTGAGCATCACATGATCTTCATGGCAAAGAGTTTTTCCTCCCAAGACACGGCCGTTCGACTGGAATAGCTCTAAAAGCCGGTCATTGCTTTCTTCCGGCTCTCCTAGCCGCATCCAGCGACGTGTAAAATTCAGGCTTCGGGCAATCTGGAGCGGGGAAGCAGGGCCATGGACTTCTAGATAATTCATTAGATCCACGCTCGCGTGCGGCGGAATTTCAGAGGCCTTGATGCTTCCCCGCCATTTGGAGCGGCCTTCAACATCGACCGCGATCCCACTGGCGATTTCCGCAGGTCTTCTGGCCAAGCATGTCGCTTGGATCGAAGCCACGCCCGGCTGGTCAATGTTGTTTTTTCCCATCATAATGGTGGTAAACGGCTGGCTCCTTAGGGTGATCGGTAAAATGGGTTATCTCCATGAGGCGACGGCTAACAGCAAAGTCAACCAGCCCTAAAATGCCCGATCCATACACGAGAGGATTGGGAAAGCTCGGCGGCCGGCAAGCTCGGACTCTGAGCCATGAAGCTGTTTTCGCACACCTGCGCCAACTATCCCTGTTCGGGGTGTGGCCGAAATTTCCAGCAAATCGCCTCCATCATTTACTGATCCCGTGCTGTGGTATTCCTTCGTAAGCGACAAACCGGCGACCCCTATGCAATCGAGCCCGCACTGTCGTATCCTGCGCGGCTATGGAGGAAGCAACCCGCCGCCGCCAAAACGGGTCCGCCAGCCGCGGCCTTGTCCCCAGCTATCACCCCGCGCCGTCCCAGCCTCCACCATCATGATTGCACTAGTTTCCGGCCGAGTTCTCCTCCGCCTCGCTGTCGCCCTCATCTGCCTGCTTCCCGTGAAGCTCCCCGCCGTGACTCCGGCGGTCTCGGCGGGAATCAGGTACAGCCTGTTCCTGAGATTCGACGGCACCGTCTTTGCCATGGGAGACAATAGCAGTGGCCAGTTCGGCAATGGCACCACCACCAACAGCAGCACGCCAATGCCGGTGATGCCCGGCGTCCAGGCCATCTCCACGGGCGATCTTAGCAGCCTGTTCCTGAAGACCGACGGCAGCGTCTGGGCCACGGGAGACAACTATTTCGGCCAGCTCGGCGACGGCAGCAACACCAACCGCAGCACGCCCGTACAGGTGATGTCAGGCGTTCAGGCGATCTCGGCGGGCGGTCGTCACAGCCTGTTCCTGAAGACCGACGGCAGCGTCTGGGCCACGGGAAAAACCAATTCGGCCAGATCGGTACCGGCGACACCACCGACCGCAACACGCCCGTGCAGGTGAATAACTTGACCAGCATCAAGGCAATCTCCGCCGGAGCCGATTACAACCTGTTCCTGAGAACCGACGGCAGCGTCTGGGCCTCGGGATACAACTTCGAAGGTGAACTCGGCGACGGCACCACCAACAACCGCAGCACGCCAGAACAGGTCATGACCAATGTCCAGGCGATCTCCGCAAATGCGCAACACAGCCTGTTCTTGAAAACCGACGGCAGCGTCTGGGCCGCAGGCTGGAACAGCGCCGGCCAACTCGGCGACGGCACCACCACCCGTCAACTAACCCCCGTGCAGGTGATGACCGGCGTCCAGGCAATCTGCGGCGGAAATTCCCACAGCCTGTTTCTGAAAACCGACGGCAGCGTCTGGGCCACGGGATACAACCGCTTCGGTCAGCTCGGCGACGACAGCACCACCAACCGCACCCCACCCGTGCAAGTGCTGCAACTCATCGCCACACCCCCGACGGTCTGGCAACAGGTGCAGTTCGGCGCGGATGCCGGTAACCCGATCATCTCCGATTGGAAATCCGATCCCGATCACGACGGCCTGGGT
>JAQGPE010000795.1 GCA_028293225.1 Akkermansiaceae bacterium
CCGCCTGGCTTCCGACGGCAGCCGCCGGGTCGAGCTGGTCTTCCGCTACGCCATCTCCAGCTACGAAAAAGGCCACTACACCATCCCCGCGGCCGAGCTGATCGTGGACGGCGAAAAGGTCCGGACCGAGCCGCAGGAGATCGAGATCCTGGACGACATGGCCCTGCAGCGCCAGGAAGCCCAGGTCGGCGGCCGTCCCGTGCCTTACTACGCCTTCTTCCAGACCACCAAGACCACCCCCTTCATCGGCGAAAAGGTCCCGGTCGAACTCAAGGTCTACTTTCCCTACAATCAGCAGGTCCAGGACTGGGGCATCCCCGACTTCGAGCGCGATGGCGTCTCGGTCTGGCGCTTCAAGCCGCTCCAGAGCTACTCGCCCGGCGCGGCCAAGCTCGGCGGCCGCGACTACTCTTCCGTCAGCTATCCCAGCACCCTCTCCGCCAATCGCGAGGGCAAGGTGAAGATCGGCCCGGCGACCCTGCGTCTGCAGACCTTCCAGCTGACTTCCGGCCGTCCCAGCGACGAACCCGCGAACCTGGAAATCCAGCCGCTCGAACTCAATGTCCGGCCCCTCCCTCCCGGCGCGCCCGAGAATTTCCAGAACGCCATCGGCTCCTTCAAACTCGACGTCTCCGCCGGCGAGACGGAAATCCACGAAGGCGACCCGGTCTCCGTCACCATCGTCGTCCGCGGCACCGGCAATCTCGACATCATCCAGGCCCCCAAGCCGCTCGATGGCGACGGCTGGAAGCTCTATGACGCCATCCCGAACCAGCGCGGCGAGGAACGTGCGGAAATGAGCGGCGTGGTCTCCTTCACCCAGCTGATGCGGCCGTTGCGCACTCAGTCGAACATCCCCGCCTTCACCTTCGTCTACTTCAACCCGGCGACCGAGAAATACGAAACCCTGCTCTCGGATGCGATCCCCCTGCGCGTCCTGCCTTCCACCAATCCGCCGGCCGGCAACCTGACCGCCCCGAAGGCCCTGCCGATGCCTCTGGAGCAGATGACCGACATCCTGGAAGCCATCCCGAATCCGAAGGGCCTGCTCGGCAGCTCCCTGCATCTTCCACCCGGCGCCTGGCAGATCATCCCCGCCCTCATCGTCGCCGCCCTGCTGGCGCGCATGGTCCTTTCCCAAATCTCCTCACGGGTCCGCAAAGATCCTGACGCGATCGCCCGCGCCAAGGAACTCCGCGAGGTCGAGCGCGCGCCTGATGAACGCGCCGCCTTCTACCGCGCCGCCGGTCACTTCGTGGAGCGCTGGCTTGGCGATAAGAAGGACCCGGACGTCACCGCCCTCCTCACCCGCCGCGATGAAATCGCTTTCCGCCCTGAATCCGCCACCATGAAGATCGACCGCTCCGAGCGTGGCCAGGTCCTGAGCACGCTGAAAAAACTGGCCCTGCCACTGATCGCCGCCAGCCTCCTGCTTACCCCCGGCCGGGTGAAAGCAGATGACGCACCCGCGACCGGACCGGACACCCCTCAAAAGGCCTATCAGGAAAGCCGCTACCCGGAGGCTGCTAAAATGTGGCTCGAAAGCGGCCCCTTCGACCGGCTCTCCAGCGACACGCTTTTCAACATCGGCAATGCCGCCTATCGCCTCGGCGCACCTGGTGAAGCCGCCCTCTATTATCGCCGCGCGCTCGCCCGCGACGGCGCCCACGCCGAAGCCCGCCAGAACCTCCGCTTCCTGGAGCGCAAGTTCGGCTCGGTGACCGTCCAGAGCGCCGACTATCAGCATTTCATCGCCAAGCTCTCCCTGCCCGCCTGGCGGAACATGATCTGGGCCGGCGGCTGGCTGATCGTGATTGGCCTGCTGGTCTTTGCCGCCGGCATCCGCGCCCCGGCGCTCCGCTTCGCCGGAGTCATGGCACTCTCCTTCGGCCCGCTCGTCGGAGCTCTCGGCGGCATCGGCAGTCATTACTATCCGGACGATGCCCGCTTCGCGCCGCTCGCCGAGCAGATGGTGGTCGTCTCCGAGCAGGCCGTCGTCCGCACCGACGCCGCCCGGAATTCCCCCCAGGTCATCACGGTCCCGGCGGGCTCCCTCTGCCGCCTCGTCAGCCGCTCCGGTGACTGGACCTATGTCGAGTTCGCCAGCGACGCGAAGAGCCGCGGCTGGGTCGCCCGCACCGATGTCGAGCCGCTGATTCCGACCTCTCCTCCGGAACCTCCAAAGGTCCACCCTCACACCACGCTGGAAGGCAACAACGCCTGATCATCCTGCGGAAACCATCTCCTACCCCACCCTCAGCAACCCCATGAAAAGAAGACTGCTCCTGTTCCTGGCGATCCTCGCTCCCTTCGCCTGTGCGGCCGATGCCGACAAGAAGGATGAGACCGCCAAGAAATCGGATGTCAAAGACATCCACATCGTGATGAAGACCGACAAGGGCGACATCGAAGCCACCATCTTCGCTTCGAAGGTCCCCATGACCGCGGCCAATTTCCTGAATCTCGCCAAGCGCGGCTTCTACAACGGCATCGCCTTCCACCGCGTCATCACCGACTTCATGATCCAGGGCGGCGACCCGACCGAATCCGGTCGCGGCGGCCCGGGCTACAAGTTCGCTGACGAGTTCAATCCGACTCTCCGCCACTCGAAGCCGGGCATGCTTTCCATGGCGAACGCCGGTCCCGGCACCAACGGCTCCCAGTTCTTCATCACCATGGCCGCCACCCCGTTCCTGGATGATCGCCACGCCATCTTCGGCGAGGTGACCAAAGGCCTGCCGGTGGTCGAAAAGATCGTTGGCAAGGTCGACACCGGCGAACCCGGTGTGAAGTCCGACGGCAAGGGTGACAAGATCACCAAAATCGAAATCCTGGATTCCCCCGATGCACTGTTCGCCGCTCAAAAGGAGAACATCGACAAGTGGAACGAGGCCCTGAAGGCCGCCGGCAAATAAGCCGCCAAGCCGCTTTCCCCCGCTCTGAAACGCGGTCTCTCTCGCGGGAGGCCGCGTTTTCGCGTCCGGGAAATGGCGATTTCCGGGCTACGGGGGTGACAGCCCGGCTGCTTTGCATTACGCACTGCCCCACATGCAGCTCTGGCTCTGCCCGCTCCTCGCCTTTCTCCTCGGCTCGATTCCCTTCGGGCTGTTCATCTCCCGATCCCAGGGAATCGACATCCGTCAGCACGGCTCCGGCAATATCGGCGCCACCAACGTGCTGCGGGTCATGGGGAAGAAATACGGCATTTTCTGCCTTATCCTGGATGCCCTGAAAGGCTTTATCCCCACCGTGCTGGCGATGACCCTGATCGGTTTCCATGGCAAGATTCCAGCTTTGGCCATCAAACCGTTGCTGGCGCACGCCTACCTTTTTGACGCCGCCGACCAGTGGAAGGCTCAGAGCCTTCAAGTTCTGACCGGCCTACTCTCCATCCTCGGCCACAACTACTCGCCTTGGGTCGGCTTCAAGGGCGGCAAAGGCATCGCCACCTCCGCAGGCGTCATCATCGCCTTCGCCCCCGCCGCCATTGTGGTCTTGCTGGCCATCTGGCTGCTGGTGTTCTTCATCACCCGCTATGTCTCGCTGGCGTCGATCATCGCCGCGGCCGCGTTGCCGGTCATCGTCTTCCTTGGTGGCAGCGCTCATCACGTCGATGGCGACAAGAACAAGCCGACCCTCTTTGAAGCAGGGCTCTGGAACAAACCTTTGTTCATCTTCTCCGTCGTGATCGCCGTCCTGGCGATCTGGAAGCACCGGGCCAATATCCAGCGCCTCATGGCCGGCACTGAGAACCGCTTCCACAAGAAGACGAAAACCGATGTCTGAGCCTCTCTTTTCCTCCGCCGCGATCCTCGGCACCGGGTCCTACGGCACCGCCCTGTCGGTGCTGCTGGCACCCAATCTCGGCTCCGTCACCATGATCGGCCGCAGCGCCGATGTCGCGACCGGAATCAACGAGCAGCGCCGCAATCCCCGCTATCTCAACAATATCGCCCTGCCGGCCAACCTCACCGCATCGCTGACCATAGCCGATGCCATCAAGGCGCCGCTGGTCCTGTTCTGCGTCCCCACCGCCGCCACCCGCGAGACCGCCCAACAGCTCGCCGCCGCCGGTCTGCCGAAGGACGCTGTCCTGCTCTCCTGCTCCAAGGGCATCGAGCGCAACACCGGCGAGCGGATGAGCGAAATCCTCCATGAACAGTTTCCGGGCAACCCGGTCGCCGTGGTCTCCGGCCCGAACCATGCCGAGGAAATCGCCGCCGGTCTCGCAACCTGCGCAGTCATCGGCAGCTCGGACGAAGCGCTGGCCTGCCGGCTGCAGGAGCTCTTCACCGCCCCCCATTTCCGCAGCTACACCAGTGACGATGTCGCCGGCATTGAGCTCGGCGGCGCGATCAAGAACGTCTACGCCATCGCGGCCGGCATCGCCGCCGGGCTCGGCCTCGGCGACAATGCGGTGGCGGCGCTGGTGACCCGCGCCCTCGCGGAAATGACCCGCCTCGGCGTCCGCCTCGGTGGCCGGGTCGAAACCTTCGCCGGCCTCTCTGGCGTCGGTGACCTCATTGCCACCTGTTTCTCCGCGCATTCCCGCAATCACCGTGTCGGACTCGCGCTCGGCCACGGCAAGACCCTCGACGAAGCGGTCTCGTCGCTCGGGATGATCGCCGAAGGGGTGCCAAACACCCTCTCCATTCACGAAGCCGCCCAGAAAGCCGGGGTCCGCACCCCGATCATCGATGCCGTGCACGCCATTCTTTATCGGGACATGCCCGCGGCACGCGCCCTGCATGCACTTCTGAACCGGGATCCGCGACCGGAGAACGACTGAACCGCCCTCCTCACCATTCTATCATCTCGCGACGCCCATCCTCCCCACTCACCGCAAGCCTGTCCACCTCCCAACGTCCGTGAAAGAAGTCCTCGATCTCTTCCTCCACCTGCCAGACCACCTCCTGCTCTTCACCCAGCAGCACGGCAATCTCATCTACGGCCTGCTGTTCCTGATCATTTTCTGTGAGACGGGACTGGTCGTGACCCCCTTCCTGCCGGGCGACTCGCTGCTTTTCGCCATCGGCGCCATCGCCGCCAAGGAAGGCTCCGGCATCAACATCTGGATGGCCGCCGGCGTGTTGATCACCGCCGCCATCCTCGGCGACTCCACCAACTACTGGATCGGCCGTAGATTGGGCCAGTGGATGCTGGCCCGCTTCCCGCGGATCGTGAAGCCGAAGCATATCGACAAGACCAACGAATTCTTCCTCCGCTATGGCGGCAAAACGATCATCCTGGCCCGCTTCGTCCCGATCGTCCGCACCTTCACTCCCTTCGTCGCTGGCATGGGCCGCATGAACTACGGCCGCTTCCTCGGTTTCAGCGTCTTCAGCGCCTTCTTCTGGGTCGGACTGGTGCTGCCGGCAGGCTGGATCCTCGGTCGCATCCCCTTCTTCCACGACCACTTCGAGCTGGTCGTGCTCGCCATCGTGGGCGTCTCGATCCTGCCGATGGTCATCGAGTTCCTGAAGGCCCGCTCGCGCTCAAAGAAGGCGGCTCTGGAAGCCACCGAACTCTGAGCTAAGCTCCCGGTCTGGCCCTACGGTTCAGGCGTGAACTGGGAGATCCGCGCCAGCGCCTCCCAGTGCTCCCGCTCCTCGGCGCTGATCTGGGTCGGTACCTGGATCTGGATCGAGGTGTAAAGGTCCCCGCGTTCGCCACCCTTTTTCGGCAGGCCGTGTCCGCGCAGGCGCAATTGCGTCCCCGCGCTGGTGCCCGGGGGGATCTTCAGCGATACCCTGCTACCCAGCACCGGCACCTTGATCACCGTCCCCAGCACCGCATCCCACGGCGCCAAATTCAGATCGTAATAAAGGTCCGAGCCCTCGACCCGGAAATCGGGGTGCCGTGCCAGGCGGACCCGCAGATAGAGATCCCCCGCCGGAGCTCCCGCTCGACCCGGATTGCCCTGCCCCGCCACCCGCAGCCGCTGGCCCTCGCGGACACCGGCCGGAATCCGCACCTCGAAGGACTTCGCGCCACCAGCCGTGCCGGGCCGTTTCAGCGATAACTCGCGGGTCGAACCATGCAGAGAGTCCTCCAGCGAAACCAGCAGGTCGGCCTCGACGTCGCCGCCCTTCCGGGAAGTCGCCGCTCCGCCACCGCCACCGCCGCCCGGATAGAAGCCCTGCTGGCTGCCACCGAAAAAGCGCTCGAAGAAGTCGCTGAAACCGGTGCCCTCGAACTCGAAGTCAGAACTGCCGCCGCCACTCCAGCCTCCATAGCCGGCCCCTTGGCCGGGAGCTCCACCCTGGCGGTCCCAGTCCGCACCGAGCGTGTCATAGCGCTTGCGCTTCTCAGGATCGGAAAGCACTTCATAGGCCTCGTTGATCTCCTTGAAGCGCTCTTCCGCTCCGGCCTTCCCGCTCTCGGGGACCATGTCAGGATGGTGCTTGCGGGCCAGCTTGCGGAAGGAGGATTTGATTTCTGCGTCGGTCGCCGTGCGGGCGACACCGAGAGTCTCGTAGTAGTCTTTGAAGCGCATCGAATGACGGAGCCTTGAAGAAGTTGGGCTCAGCTTTGCTCATTTCCCCGGTGCTGAAAAGGGCCGCCGCCGAGAATTTTCAAGAAGCCCGCTTCTGCAACTTCGGGGGGGCATCCTGCAACGTCCGGCCGTCCCCAAATTGCCTTCGAACGCCTGTAAGTCGCTCCAGTCATTCATTTTAGGAATCTGGCCCGCGAGGTGCGATAACGATTTCGTTATGAATGCGACGATCGATACCGAACAACACTGGCAGGAACTTCACAACGCCCCGGCCCATTCCCTGGCGGACGTTCTGAAATCGGCGACCGACACCATCCGCCGCTCCCCCATCATCGGCATCGGTGGCGCGGCCATCGTCGGCTTCGCCATCGGGCGGCTTCTTCTCGGCAACCGCAGCCATCCACTCTCCAAACTGATCGCTGCCTCGGCCCTGCCGCTGGCCTCGAAGGGTTTGCATGAGACCAGCAGCTTCCTGAAAGCGCGTGCCCTCCGCACGGGCAAGGTGACCCGCAGACAGGTTCACCAAGGCCTTGAGAAGGCCGGCGAATGGCTGCATGCTCTCAAGCGATAAAACCACTTCCCTATGAACCCCTCCTTTCCTGATACCGTCGAGGCCACCGAAGATCGCGTGGATGCCTTTCTCCGCCGTGGCCGCGAATACCTCGGCGAACAGGTCGCGACCTGCGAGGAACGCATCTCGGAATCCCCGGGCAAGGCCGTGCTGATCGCCGTCGGCGTCGGTTACCTGGCGCGTTCGCTGCCTTTGGGAGCCATGCTGGGCGTACCGGTGCGACTTGCCGCAAAACTTGCCCCACCGCTGCTGTTGGCTCTCGGCGCCGCCAAAGCTTACGAGTTCATCCGCGGCGCCGGCCGCGGCGCTGGTGGGGAGGGAGAGACCATTGAAGATCTCTTCACCCCCCGGACCGGGTCAGACGATTGAGATCGGTCAAACCCGGAACAGCCCTCCGCGCTTCCCCGCCAGGAGGGCCGCTCCGATGATGGAGATGGAGAGGAATATCATCGCCCAGACCCCCAACGCGGCCGCCAGTTCCTGGCCACTGCCGAGGGCCGACAGCAGCATGTAGATCGCCTTGGTGATCGGGTAGTGCTCCTGCTGCTGCGCCAGAATCAGACTGTCGCTGACCTCCAGCATGGCGAAGGCAAAAGCGAGGACACCCCCGGCCGCAAGGTTGGCGCCGATCAGAGGCAGCGACACTTTCCGCAAGGTCCGGAACCAGGTGGCGCCCAGCGAACGCGCGGCTTCCTCCAGTGCCGGGTTGCTCTGCTGAAGACCCGCCACCGCGGAGCGCACCACATACGGCAGACGTCGTACCGCGTAGGCCACGATCAGCAGCATGGCCGGGTTATTGTTCACTCCGATCAGGAAACGCAGCGGCCTGCCCTCCTGGGAAAGAGCGAGATAGCCGAAGGCCAGAACGATCCCGGGCACGGCCAGCGGCAGCATCACCAAACTGTCCAAAATCGCCCGTCCCGTGATCTTGCTACGCACGATCACCCAGGCGATCGCGATCCCCAGCACGAGATCGACCAGGGTTGCTCCGGAAGCGTAGAACAAACTGTTCTTGATCGACGGAACTACCATCGGATCGCCCAGTGCTGCAAGATAATGGTCAGCCTTCAGCGTCTCCGGCAGAATCGTTTTATACCAGTCGTCGGACAACGAAAGCAGCACGACGCCGCAATGCGGCAGCGCCGCCAGAGCGAAGACGATCCCAAAGACCGCAGTGCAGGCCAGTGAACGAAATCCCGTGAGCGGTTTCTCCGAACCCCGGCCCTTCGGGCGGGGTTGCGAGCCTGCGGTCTGACGACCGAACAGCGCCTTGTTGATGCCGAAGACCAGGGCCGAGATCACCAGGATCACCGCGACAAGCGCATACGGCGCCGGGTTGCCATTGAGATCCTTAATCCCGTCATAGACCTGCACCGGCGCCACGCGGGTGAAGTCGAAGACCAGCGGCACGCCCAGCTCCGTGAAAGCCCATACGAATACGATCGCCGAGCCGGCGAAGATCCCCGGCATCGCCAGCGGCAGCGTGATCCGCCACAGACGCCGCCACGGGGAGCTGCCCAGGTTCTCCGCCGCCTGCTCCATCGCCGGGTCCAGGTTCGACAGCGCGGCGCTGACGTTCATGTAGAGAATCGGGTAGAGGTGCAGCGCATTCATCGCCACGATCCCCCAGAAACGCCCGCGGGCCAGCCAGTCGACCGGGTGCTGCGCGCTCATGAGATGCAGGTCCGTCAGGATCGCATTCAGCGAGCCATTGACCCCGAGCATATGGCGGATGCCGATGGCCCCGACAAAAGGCGGCATGACCAGCGGGATCAGGATCAGCACTCCCAGCACGCCGCGGCCGTAGAACTTGTAGCGGTGCGAGATCAGCGCCAGCGGGAAGGCCAGCAGAAAGGTCGCCAGCGTGCTGGCCAGTCCCAGCGCCAAGGCATTCCACAGCCCCTCGCGGTAGACCGGGTTGCGGAAGACATCGAAAAAGAAGTCGGCGGTGAATCCACCTCCCTTTCCCTTGAAGGCTTCGCCGATCACTGAGAACGCCGGGTAGAGGAAGAACAGCGCGAAAAGGGCCGTGACCAGGCCCGTGATCGCGACGGCGGCGGTGCGATTCATGGGCGGCCTCCTTCCCGGGCGATCTTGGCAGCGCGGAGATAGTTGGCCCGGAAAGTCGCCGAAATCCGCGCGATCTCACGGGAGCTGGCGAGAGGATCCTTTTTCCCTAACAACGGTGCGACTTCCTTCATGACCCGCGCATAGGAGACGTGGGAGGTATCGAAAAGGACCCGCTCCGCTTCGGTCGTGGCGCTGCCGCTGCTCGGAAGCTGCACGGCGCGCCAGGCATCCTTCAGTTCGTCGTGGGGATCCATGCACATGGCCCGGAAAACGGCGGCGATGGCGGAGAACGCCGCGCTGGTCAGCTCCCGCTGGTAGACCAAGCCGCTGGCATCCTCATAGGGCATCGCTTCGGCATCGGCAAAGTAAGCGAGATACGGGGGCGTGTAGAGATCGCGACGGATCGGCAGGCGGCGCGGCGAGGTATGGCGGGGACCGCCGGGAGTGCCCGCCTTCTGATCCCAGAGCGCCTGCCCTTCCGGGCTGAGGCAGAAGGTGACGAAAGCCTGCGCGATTTCAAGATGCGGAGCGCCGCGGAGCACGGCGATGGGATCCGCACTCAGCGATGTTCCACCCTCCGGAGCGATCCAGCGCAGGCGCGAGACCTTGCCCTGGTTCTCCAGCTTCTCCTGAAAGGTGCGGCCGTAGAAGTCGATGCAGTTGCCCGCGATGGCATCCCCCTGGGAAACGTCCTGGGTGACCTTGCTGGCGGAGTCCGTGAAGTAGCGGGCATTGGCCGCCAGGCGCTGCAGCAGGTTCAGGCCGCGATGCCAGCCCTCCTCCCGGGCTTCCGGACTGTCCCCCCGCTCGCGGATGACCTCCTGCATCTGCTGCTGGTTCATGAGCTCGTAGGAGCGATTGACCGAGCCGCTTTTGGTGGCGTCGTCCAGTGCCAGATAGCCAGCGTAGGCGGGATTGCCGAGATCTT
>JAQGPE010000804.1 GCA_028293225.1 Akkermansiaceae bacterium
GACCAGATTCTCGTAGCCGGTCACCTTCAGCCGGAAACAGCCGCGGTAAAGACTGCGGAAAAGGAGCCAGCCAATCCAATAGATCCAGGTCATGTGCGACAAAAATGGCGGAAGTTCGGAGCGAAACTACGCTTCAGCGGAAGCCTCGTCCGCCATGATAAAGCCCTGTTTTTTGAGGATTTCCAGCGCTGCGATGACACCGGTCTCGATGGTGTGCCCGGAGGTGTCCAGCACTGCCGCACCATCGGCGATTTTCAGCGGAGCGGTCGCCCGGCCGCTGTCGGCCTTGTCGCGGGCCGCCACGGAGTCGACCTCACCGGTCTCCTCGCGGCGGGCGCTGCGGACCTGCGGATCGGCGTCCATGTAGATCTTATAGGGCGTTTCGGGGAATACCACGGTGCCAATGTCGCGGCCTTCCATGACCACGTCACCGCGCTTCAGGTAGTCGCGCTGGAGCGACACAAGGCACTCGCGGACCTCTGGAACGGCGGAAACGGCGGAAACGTTCGAATTGACCTCCTCGCTCCGCAACTCGTCGCCAGGATCGATGCCGTCGATCGTGATGGTCGACTCGAAGCCGTCGATTCCGCAACCAATCTCCATCTTCGAAAGAGCCTGGACCACGGCCAGGCGATCGGCCGGATCGACGCCCAGCTGAAGAACCTTCCAGGTCACCGCGCGATACATGGCACCGGAGTTGACCATGATCAGGTTCAGTCGCCGGGAGAGCAGGCGGGCGAGAGTCGATTTGCCGGAGGCGGCGGGACCGTCGATGGCAATGGCGCGGTGGAGGATCATGGGAAAGGAAGAACTTTAAAGAGGTGCGACGGGGATGACTTCCAAGGCGTAGTCGGCCGGAATGACGCTGCCGGAGATGGCAGCTTCCAGCTGGCGTGAAAAGCCGGGATAGGAAGTATTCACACAGGCGGTGTTCCCAACGATTGTTTCACCGGTGGCAAACAGTCCGGCGATCGCGAAGGCCATCGCGATGCGATGATCGCCGTGGCTTTCGACGCTGGCGGCGTGGAGCGGATGGCCGCCCTCGATCTCCATGCCATCCTCAAATTCCTCGATCACACCACCCATTGCCCGCAGGTTTGCGACCACCGTGGAAATACGATCCGTCTCCTTGACTCTCAGCTCCTTGGCATTGCGAATGATGGTCTTGCCTTTCGCCAGCGCGGCGGCAACGGCGATGACCGGGATCTCATCGATCAAGTTCGGGATCTCGTCCTTGTAGAGTTCGGTGCCGGTCAGTTCGGCACCGCAGATTTCGATGTCGCCGATCGGCTCGCCATCGTCGGCGCTGTGCAGGGTGCGAGTGATTTTCGCCCCCATGCGCTCCACCACATCCAGCACCGCGGTGCGGGTCGGGTTGAGGCCGACGTTGGTGATGACCAAGCGGGAACCGGGGATCGCGGCCGCGGCGACCACCCAGAAGGCGGCGCTGGAAATGTCACCCGGGACGCGGAAATCGCGGGCGAGCGGGACCTGGCCGCCTTCGATCGAAATGGCCTGGCCGTCGCGGGTCACCTTCACGCCGAAGGACCCGAGCATGCGCTCGGTGTGGTCGCGGGTGTCGGCAGGCTGCACGGCGGTGGTCACGCCATCACAGAACATGCCGGCGAGGATGACCGCGCTTTTCACCTGGGCGCTGGCGACCGGGAGTTCGTAGCGCACGGGATTGAGCTTTTTGCCGTGGATGCGCAGCGGGGCGCAGCCGGGCTTGGCGCCGAGGGCCTCGATCTCCGCGCCCATGGAGGCGAGAGGATCGATGATGCGGCCCATCGGACGACCGGACAGGGATTCATCGCCGAACAGTTCGCAGGTGAAATTCTGCCCTGCCAGAAGGCCAGCCAGCAGGCGCATGCCGGTGCCGGAGTTGCCGCAGTCGATCGGGGCCGATGGCGTGCCGAGTTGCATATTGCGCCCGTGGATGCGCATGGTCACCGGGCCGAAGCCGGGCATTTCCTCCAGCACCTCGACCTCGACGCCGCAGGCCTGCATCGCCGCCAGCGTGTTCAGGCAGTCCTCGCTGGGCAGGAAATTGCGGATCTCCGAAACTCCGTCGGCGAGGCCGGCGATCATGGCTGCGCGGTGGGACATGCTCTTGTCACCCGGAACCGCGAAGGAGGTGTTCAGGCTGGAGATAGGACGAACTCGGAACTCGCTCATGGGAAATCGCTTGGGGTCGCGGGCCGGACGTGGTCCCGGGCGGATTTCGCACCGGCCAGCCAGCCGCGCACGGCTTCATGGTCGCCTGCCTTTAGCATGGCAAGCATTTCACTCATCTCAGAAAGACATCGCTCCACGGAGACGGCGAGCGCCTCGCGGTTCTCCATGAAAATCTCCGCCCACATTTGCGGATCCCCCCCCGCCACCCGGGTGGTGTCGCGGAGGCCGCCGCCACCGAAGGGCGCGTCCTGCGGATGAGCCAGGGCCACCAGGGCGGTGGCCGCCGCCATGGCGTGGGGAAAATGGCTGATCCGGGCCACCAGGGCATCGTGCTCCGCCGCACCGATTTCGTGGGTGTGACAGCCGAGCGCCTGCCAGAAAGCCGCCAGACGGGCGACCTGCGATGTCTGGCTGCCGCCGTCGTTGGTGAGAAAGCAGGCGGCGCCGGCGAACAGCTCCGCGCTGGCGGCTTCCACGCCGGTCTTGTCGGAGCCCGCCATGGGGTGGCTGCCGATGAACTCCACACCGGCCTGTAGCAGAAGCGGGCCCACATCGCGATGAACCGGCGCTTTGACGCTGCCCACATCGGTGACCAGAGCCCCGGGGGCAAGGCCCTGGGCAAGGGCGGCCTTCACCAGAGCCGGCATGACTCCGACCGGCGTACTGAGAATGACCAGCGAGGCTCCGGCGAGGCACTGCGCCAGGTCCGTATCCGCCCCGGCAATCCCCCGCTCGCGCGCGGCCCTGACGCTTTCTTCCCGCCTGGCCCACAGCGAGACCTGCGAAGAGGGGAAGCCTTGCCGCAGGGCGAGCGCGATCGAACCGCCTAACAGGCCGCCGCCCAGGATCGCCACTTTATCGAAATCCATCTGATCTGGAATCGGGAGAGGAAAAAAGAAGAGCCGGACCCTGTCTGGGACCGGCTCCTTGAAATTCAGAATGACCCGGAACCTCCGCGGCGCTCAGGGCACGCGGAAATGCTTCTTTTCGGAGGCCGGATAAGTCGGATCGGCGACCAGCTTGCCGCTCGGGATGCCGCTGACGTCGATGACCTTGTTGTTGAACGGGCTGAAGACCATGCCCGGCTTGCCCGGCACCTTCATGGCCGTTTGAACCGCGGCAGTTTTTTCCTTCGGCTTGGCGACTTCGCCATCGCCGGCAGGCGGCAGGTCATTGCGGCCGGAGTTGTCGCCCGGGCCGGCGGTCTGGCCATCGCCGCCATTGGCATTGCGATCCGCCTCGGCACGCTCCTTCATGCGCTCGCGCTTTTCCTTGATCCGGGCCTGTTCCGCCGGATCGGCCGGGTCCGCATTCCGCCGCGCCGCCGGATCGCCACCAGGTGGCATCGGTGGATTTGGCTCAACCCATGGGGTGCAGGAGGGGGCTGCGAACGCGAGGGCCGCAGCAGCAACCGTAAGGATCAGTCGGGACTTCATGGTCTGGGAGATGGCGGGATTCAGCGGAGTGCGAAGGTGAGCCGATCATTGGGGCGCGGCGGGCCGCCGTCAAGTCGCCGTGCGAGCTGAACCGTGTCTTCCGGAGTGTTGCGGGCCTTGCCATGGGGCCCTTTGCCTGCTTCGACTCGGTCGCCGCCATGTTCGACGATTGCATCCCCACCCACGGAGTTGTCCGCAAGACCCTCAAGCCGGGCCTGTTTCAGGTGGAACTCCGCAACGGCAAGAAGGCCACCGGGCATTTGTCGAAGGAACTGGTGGGGAGCGAAATCGCGGATGACACGCCGGTTTCGCTGGAAATGACTCCGTACGATTTCGACCAGGCGCGGATCGTGGCGCTGAATCCGGCCGCCGGCTGACCGCGGAGGGACACAGGAACCACCGCTCGCAGCTTGACCACGGGCGCGGCGTGCCGGAGCTTCGCCGCCACACATGGCTGAAGTCTTCCAATCCAGTCCCCAGGCCCCCGGTTTGCCAGAAACGCTCGCCATCGTGATGAAGTGGCGGGACGTCCCCACTCCCATGCCGGAGGAGGAGTTTCACACCGCGCTGGCGGAGCTGACATCCTCGATCGAGCTGCTGGAAGGCAAGGAAGATACGATGAGCCAGTCCGTGCTGGCGATGGCCCTGATGGTGCTGGGCAACATCCACCGCGACCACGGCTTCCTGGAGGAGTCGCTGCCCCTCTACGAGAAAGCGCTGGAAAATCCCGGCGCACTGGACGACGGCACGCCGCGCGGCAAAAACGAGCTGGCCAATGTGGTGATGAACCGGGGCATCGCGCTGCTTTCGATCAACGATCCGGAGCGCCTGCCGGTTGCCCTGGAAGCCTTTGACCGCGCGATCGAGCTGCGCACCGATCTGCCGCTGGAGGAAGAGCCGCTGTTCCGCTGGGGGCTTTCCGCCGCCTGGATGAACCGCGGCGACGTGTTGCACCGCCTGGGTGAGCGCAGCGCCGAAGCTGTCGCCGCCTACGATACCGCTCTCAGCCACCTGGAAAAACTTCCCCATCAGGAAAACCCGGCCTACCGGCAGCGCCTCGCCCTCGCTTGGGCCAACCGCGGCCTGGTGGTCACCGAACCGGATGAAGCCCGCAGATGCTTCGACGAATGCATCACGCTGATGGCGGAGCCGCAGGATCCCCAGCAACTGCTGACGCTGTGCAATGCCACGCTGAACCGCGGCCGCCACTCCCTGCAGGTCCTGGGCGACACCAACGCCACCGCCGCCGATGCGCGCAAGGTGCTGGAGTACCTGACCCCTCACGAGCGCAACCATCCTGCCCCGGCCGAGCTGGCTCTGCAGGCGCGCCACTTGCTGGCCCACGCCCTTTGCACCTGGCTGGACAGCTCCCGCCAGGGCCCGGGCATCGCTGAAGACTGGATCGGCGACGCGACCGACACCGTGGAAGAAGCTCTGGAAGTGGAGCGCTTCTGGGAGCAGCACGGCCTGCAGGCTCTGCGGCCGCTGGCTAGCGATCTGTTCGAACTCGGCCTGCACGTCTACCGGGTCTGCCAGCCGCATTTCCTGGCCGACTTCATGATCGAGTCACTGGACCCCGAGATGTCGCCGGGCGCCCCGTTCGACGATCCGCGTTTTCAGGCCGCCGCTGCGCGCGCCTTGCGTCAGGCGCTCAACGAAGCTGCGGAGAGAGCCGCTTCGACCACGCTGGAGCCGGAGCGTCAGCAGAAGCAGCTGGCGATCATCCAGACGCTGCAGTCGGCGGACCAGCGTCTGGCGGAGCTTCAGCAGGCTCTCGGGACCGTTTGATCCTCTTTTGACGAACCTTTTGAAATGGCGTTCCGTTCCGGCGGAACGTCATTTTTCTTTCCGGTCAGGCGCAGACGATGAGATCTGCGCTTTTTTGGCGGCCTTCTTTTTGAAGAAGCGCCGCCAGCTCAAGGCAAGGCCGGTCCAGACCAGCACCACGGCGGCGAGAGTGGAAAGCCCTGCCAGCAACTGGCCCAGCCAGCCGCCGGCTTCACCAGTGTGAATCCAGCGCACCCAGTTGCGCAGGCGGCGGCCCAGCGACTGGCTTTCGAATTTCTCGGTCTTGGTGATCGCGGTGGTGGCCAGATTGATGGTGACGCTCTGACGGAGATCCGGACGGGCACGGTGGCTGTCGGAGATGGCGAAGACGGCGTCGCCACCTTTTGGCATCTGGAACTGGATGCTCTGCCAGGCATTGCTGACGCCCTGGGCGACGGCGAAAGCGGCATTCCACCCGGCCGTCGAGGCTGGCCAGACGGCCGGGGCCTGGGGACCCCGGCCTCCGCCACCGCCGCCCCCTTCACGGCGGGCCATGCCGCCTTCCGGGGAGGCTCCACCTTCACGGCGGCGCCGGCCTTCTCCGCCCTCGGGGCGGAGCGCTCCGTCGGCCTGCTGGGCCAGGTTCTCAGTTCCGCCTTCGCGATGACGGCGGCCTTCTCCACGAGGGCGGTCGCCCTCCGGGCGTGAAGCGTTCTCCGGTTGAGCTACGTCACTTCCCGTAGAATCAGCCGGCGCGCCTTCCTCACGACGGCGGCGGCCTTCGCCGCGGAGCCTTTCGCCTTCAGTTCCGCCCGTCTGGGCAACCTCCCCTTCCCCACCCTCGCGACGCGGGCGATCGCCCTGGCCTTCGGTAGGACG
>JAQGPE010000017.1 GCA_028293225.1 Akkermansiaceae bacterium
GAAAGGAGTAGGACCCGCCAGCCTTCCTGAAGACTCTTGCAGGGTTTTCCGCGAGCCGATAGGGAAGGGGCATGATCAAGCCCTCCTGCGCCTTCCTCATTTCTGCCCTTTGCTTCTCTCCGGCAGCCCTGCGTGCGGAGGATCCGGTCGCGCCTCCCGCACCGCCGGCGGCCCCTGTCCCAGTTCCTGCCGCCCCAGCCACTCCCGCAGCCCCGGCAGCCGATGTGCCGGAGATGACCGATCTGGACAAGGCGGTCCCTTACGGCATCGGCCTGCTGGAAAAGAAGGACTACGAGACCTTCTTCAAGCAGTTCGCCGATCCGGCCATGATCGAGGAAATGGTCAAGCACGGCGGCTCGATCGCCGACCTGGCGAAGAGCGTCAATCCGCGCATGGCCGAGGGCCTGCTGTTCGCCTTCAAGGCCCTCAAGGATCTGAAGCCGAAGATCGACGACGACGGCAAGCTGGCGACCTACACCTTTCCGGCCGACGCCGTGGCCGAGCACAAGCTGCCGAAAGGGGACATGGTCTTCCATCGCATCGGCAGCCACTGGTACATCAAGAACTGAGCGCTGATTCCCGTCATACGCGGCTCAGATACTGGCACGCCTCATCCAGGGCCCGCCCGGCCAGCGGGGTCAGCCCCGGCAGTGCGGCGAAGCCATGCGGCGCGCCGGCATACTCGGTGATGTGGACGGCCACTCCCGCTTCACGGAGCCGGGCCGCGTAGCGCCAGCCGTCGTCACGCAGCGGATCGTGCTCAGCCACCTGGATCAGGGCCGGCGGCAGACCGGCGAGGTCCTCCGCAAACAACGGCGAGACCAGCGGCTCCCCGGCCGTGGATTTCCCGCCCAGGTAGTGATGGACGAAGCCCTGCATCGCCCGCTTCGTCAGCAGCGGCGCCTCCGCTTTCTCAAGCATGGAGGGCGAGGCGAGGGTCAGATCCAGCGCCGGATAAATGAGCGTCTGGCGGACGATCGCCGGCCCGCCGCGTTGCCGGGCCAGCAGGCACAGGGCGGCGGCGAGATTGCCACCCGCACTGTCTCCGGCCACGCCGATTTGGGCCGGATCGATCCCCAGCCGGTGGCGATTTTCATGCAGCCATTCCAGGGCCCGGTAGCAGTCCTCCAGTCCGTCCGGGAAGCGGTGCCGCGGCGCGAGCCGGTAAGCCAGCGAGGCGACCACGCTGCCGGTGCGGGCCGCGACCTGGCTGCACCACCACTCCGAGATCCCGATGTCCCCCGCGACCCAGCCGCCGCCGTGCAGGTAGAGCAGGCCGGGAGCCGGGGAAGCGGGCGCATCCGGTGAAAACAGCCGCACCCGCAGACCAGCCGGCGGTCCCGGGATGATCTCGTCGGAAATCCGCACGCTCCTCGCTCGCTGGCCAAGGACTGCCGTGGTCAGGAAATTCCGCGGCAGGTCCTTCTGTGCGGCCACCAGCTTCTCGTCGCTTCTCGTGGCGACATCTCCGCTGGTCAGCCTGGCCACGAAACCAAGCAGCCGCAGCAAAGAGGAGACCGGCGCGCTCGCCAGGCCGGCGCGAAGCTGCGGGAGCACGGCAATCGATCGATCGGGAGTCGCTGGCATGGGGGGCGGGGGACTAGGAAAGAGCGTTTCAGGCAGGCTCGTTTTCCTGGTGTTGATGGCAGCGGCCGGGCGATCAGGCGAGCCTTCTTCCCGAAGCATTCACCCTGCGGCACGGCGCGGGGGAAGTTTTGACTGGCCAGGGGCCCGGCATCCCGGAGGCTGCGGCATGTCCGCTGCCGATCCGAACCGCCTGACCGCCTATCACGAGGCCGGGCACGCGGTGATCGCGCTGGCGGAAGGCCGGGCGATCCAGGAGGTCAGCATTCTTCCCGGGCCGCAGCGGCTGGGGCACTGCCAGGTGAAAAAAGGCGCCGGCCGCAAGCTGAAGGACAGCCTGGAAACCGATCTGCTGATCCTGCTCGCCGGGATCGCGGCCGAGGTACGCCTGACCGGCCGTTACAATCTCCGCGGTGCGGCCCAGGATCTGCAGATGGCGCAAAAGCTGGCCTCTCTGCGCGCCCCGAACGAGCGCCAGGGCCAGCGCCTGCTGGAGCGCACGCTGGCCAAGGTGGAGCATCTGCTGGCGGATGACGCGACGTGGCGCGCGGTCGAAGCCGTGGCGGCGGAGCTGCTCGTTTCGCAACGGATCAGCGGCCGTGCGGCGCGGCATTTCTACGAGCTGGCGATGGCGAAGTGAGTCTTCGTTTTTCAAACCAGGGACTGCACAGGTCCAGCAGATGAAAGGCAGTTGAAAAGACTCCCCTTTCCCCTGCCTCCCATCCATATCATCCGTGGTCTCTAGTACGAAGCCGATCGTAGTTCGCCTCCTACCCGGCCTCTGAACTTGGCGCGCTTGGCGTCTTGGCGGTTCCATCTTTTCCGGAAGCCGCCCACAGCCATTTCCACGAATCCGCTTAGATCTTCACCCCGGAGATCAGCCGGTTGGCGGTCTCGTCGTTGGTGAACTTCCCGGCCACGCCGTCGTAGGCCAGGCGCTTGCCCGGCAGCCGTTGGGCGATCACGCCGAGCAGCACCAGCTCCGCCAGTCCGGCCGAGTATTCGAAGCGCGAGCTGGCTTCCGGAACATTGCCACGGATGGCGTCCAGCCAGTTGCCGAAGTGGTTCTGATCCTTGATGCGTGGCAGGCTTTCCGGCGGCAACGCCGACTTCAGCTCCTGAGCGCGGATGTCCGGGATGAAGCGGATGTCGGAGGCGTGGCTGTCGGCCAGCACGGTCTCGCGACTGCCGTAGAAGACGGTGCCATTGTCCTGATAGTTGATGCCCGGGCCCAGGTTGCGCGGCGCCGGCGGGCGGATACCCTTGCCGGAGGAAAAGGTCAGCAGGTACTCCGGCTTGCCGTCGCGGCCGGGGAAGTGGAAGCGCACCACGGCGTTCTCCGGGTAGCTGACATCGGAGCCGCCAGTGGCCTCGCTCTCGATCCAGTCGGGCAGGCCCGGCTCGAACGCGAACCAGAAGGGATCCAGGATATGGCAGGCCATGTCGCCGAGCGCGCCGGTGCCGAACTGGGTCCAGCCGCGCCATTTGAAAGGAGCCAGATCGGCGTTGTAGGCCACATCCACCCCGTTCCGCCACAGGTCCCAGTCCAGGGTCGCTGGGACCGGCTGGCCGGCGGGGTAGGCGGCGCGGCCCTGCGGCCACCAGCCGGCAGGACGGTCGGTCCAGGAATCCACGGCCACCAGGGGGCCGATCAACCCGGACTGGACCCATTCCTTCAGGCGGCGCGGGCCGTCCATGGAGTGGCCCTGGTTGCCCATCTGGGTCTTCACCCCGGCCTTGGCGGCGGCGTCGCGAAGCTCGCGGGTCTGGGCGATGGTCTGGCACAGCGGCTTCTCGACATAGACGTGTTTGCCGTGCTTCACCGCCTCCGTGGCGTGGAGGAAATGCACATGGTCGGGGCTGGAGACGGTGACCGCGTCGATCTTGTCCGCCAGCTTGTCGAACATCTCGCGGAAGTTCCGGAAATGCGGCACGTTGGGGTAGGTCTTGAAGGTGTCGGCGGCGTTGGCGTCGTCGACATCGCAGAAGGCGATCAGTTCTTCACCGGCCACGCCATCGACCGCCGCGCGGCCGCGTCCGCCGACGCCGATGCAGGCGACGCGGATCTTCTCGTTCGGGGAAAAGCGGCGCGGGCCGTTCTGGGCATAGAGCCCACCCGGCAGAAGGAGATTCAGGCCACCGAGGGTGAGGCCTTTGACGACGGAGCGGCGGGTGATTTCCATTTGGTGGGATACGCTTTAGGGCAAGCCGGGCCTTTCGGCCACCCTCAGTTCGGGGCCGCCGGTTCCGGACTTGTCACCTGGAGTCGCAGGTAGCGCCCGGTCCCACCCGCGGGGGCGACGGGGATCCTGGCGATGCGGATTTCCACGCCGCCCTCGGAACTCACCAGGGTATCGACGATTCCCTCGGAAGACCAGTTCGCCAGGTCATCGCTCCATTTCACCGCGAAGGTCAGATCGGTGGCGGTCAGGCTGCGGCGGTAGGTCAGGGTCAGGAAGCCGGCCAGGGGCGGGGTTTCCGCCGGCGGATCGGTGGGGGGAACCTCGCCATCGCCACTGCCATCGCCGTCCGGCGGAGGGGTGGTGCCGTCCGAGGGGGGCGGGATCCGTTCCAGGTTCATCTGCGGGGCGGTGAAATCCGTGTCTGGATTGAGAGGATTCAAGCCATAGGCGCGCTCCCAGAAATTACTGACGCCATCATGATCGGGATCGGCCTGGTCGTCGCTGTCAGCCGTGCCCGGGAGCGGGAAATAGAGGTTTTTCCAGACCGCCAGCGGGGGTTTTTCGACCACCGTGAGGGTGAAGTCATTGCCATCGCCGCCCTGATAGCTGGCGACGAACCGCTCAGGGCCAAGCTCGACCACGCTTCCTTCAGCGATGCCCGCGAAGGTTCCGCTGATGGGCTGGTCGCCGGTGTTGTCGATCAGCACATAGGTGGACCCCGCCGCCTGGCGGGTGACTGGCGCCGGGTTGGCGCTGAGGTCCAGTCTGGCGCCGCCGAGATTCACCAGGCCGCCGGCGGCGAGGGTGTCGCAGCCGCCGTCCTGATCTTCATGCAGCCGCAGCTGGACCGTGTCGTCCGGGGCGCAGGACCAATCGCCGGTGATGGTGATTTTCCCCGGCTGATAGGTGGTGGCGGTCGACGCGACCGAGGCCTGGATGGTCCCGGAGCCGGCGATCTGCGCGCCGGAGAAGACGCAGCCTCCATCGGCCCTGAGAGTGCCGCCATCCAGGGTCAGGGCGCCCTTTTTCCAGATCAGGACCTGCGCGGCGGCGGCGGCGTTTCCGCCGTGGGAAATGGTCATGCTGCCCGTGCCGCCCGCCGCCGTGATCGAGCCGCCGATCGCGATCGAGCGGCTGGACGTGAGCGAGGAGCCATTTGCGTCGTCCGTGACCGTGCCCGCTGACTTGGCCGCGTAGCCCAGCTCGTGGGTGGTGGTGTACGCCGTGGATCCG
>JAQGPE010000043.1 GCA_028293225.1 Akkermansiaceae bacterium
CCCAGGTCCTCTTCACCGGATCGATCTTCAGCAGCGACCCCGGCCCGTGCGGGGTCGGAAAGCCCGGCTCGCTCCCCGGCAGATACGCCGTGTCGCCGGTCTTCAGCGGCACCGAGGTCGTCACCCACAGGAAGCCATCCTTCCTGACCAGGTTGAAACTAAACTCGTGGTAGTTGAAGGAGGCCGGCCACCCATGCGCCACCGCCTGGTAATCGTCCGCCACATCATCGCCATCCAGGTCGATCAGCTTGGTGACCTCCTGCTTCTGGGTCACGTGGATCACGCCATCGATCACCCGCAGCCCCAGCGGCTCGCCCAGGCCGGAGGCGAAACGCTTCACCGTCACCGCGCCCGGCCCGTTCAGATTGCCCAGCAGATACACCGCGCCGGTCGCATCCCAGGTGCTCACCGCCAGCCGTCCGTCCGGCAGGAAATCCAGCCCGCCGACCGCCGGCCGGAAGTTCGCCGGCCGGAAATTCACCAGGTCGAAGCTGGGATGCACGCCCTCCAGCGGCCGCCCATCACCCGGCCCGCCCGCGGTGCCGCCTTCGCCGTCCTGGTAGTGATACCCCTTCAGCCCCGGCGAGGTCACCTGCGTCAGCCCTTCCTCGGTCTGCAGCACGCCACTCGGCACCGTGGTGAAATCCGTCGCCCCCGGCGGCTTCCACTCCAGCAGCAGCCGCGAGCCGCCCGCGTTCTGATAGAAATCGATGTAGTAGGGAAACGACCCCGGCAGCAGGTTCAGCGTGCCGGTGGCGGTCCCCAGCCCGTGCTTGTCGTCGTCGATCACCAGCGTCGCCTCGTCGCCGATGAAAATCTTCGCGCCGTCGTCACTGGTCAGCCGGAACTCTTACGTCCCGCCGGTCTCGATCTTCAGCGCGCCCCAGGCATGACCGACATAGTAGTTCAGCAGCGGCGACTCATAGGTCGTGTGCCATTGCCCGCTGAAATCGATCGCCGCGAAATCGTCCGAAACATTCGGCGTCTGCCCATCCACCAGGATCGGCAGCTCACGCATCTCCTCGCCGGTTTCGTAGAGCCACACCGTCACCCCCGGCTTCATCGCCTTCACCTGCGCGCAAACCGGCAGGACGGACAGCAAGGTCAGCGCCCCGCAATAAATCGACAGTTTGGAAAAAATCATGGCGTCCACAGGGTCTCGAGAGTCGCTTCCACGTTGGTGGTGAAATCGAGGAAGGTGTCGCCGCCCTCGCTCCGCAGCGCCGCGCCGCTCGCGCCCGCCGTCACGTTGTGATTCGCCCGGTAGCCGGTGCCATCCAGTTCCAGCGCCAGGCGGCTCCCCGCCGGCAGGCCCTGGACGCTGAACTTCCGCGCCAGCTTCGCGCCCGGCAGCGCTTCAGGAGATTCCTCCACCGCGATCCGCCCGCCGTCCGGCAGCACCAGGTCGTAGCGGATCACGATCCCCGCGGTCTGGCCGATCAGCCGGTAGCCGCGCCAGTCCACCACCGGCGAAATCGTCTGCCCGTCCCGCACCAGGCTCCACGCCCGGTAGTCGCCGAACAGGGTCACATCGGCCAGCGTCGCCACGTCATTGGTGACGTTGCGGCGGAACCGCACCCGCACCGCGCTGCCGTTCACCGCCAGCAGTTTCTGGTGCCCGTCATCCCCCGGCGCGTCCATGGACATCCACTGCTGCGCGGTCCACGTCGCACCATTGTCGGTCGAGACATCCACCAGCAGCCGGTTGATTCCACCCGGCGTCTGGTAGGCCAGCACCACCCGGTCGTAGTGGGTCAGGTCCACCGCCGGCGAGGCCAGCACCGCATTGCCCCCGGTCAGGATCCACGCCGTGCCGCCGGGCGCCACCCCTGTCGCCGACCAGCCCGCGGGCAGGCTCGACTCGCTGGTCGCCGAAAGCAGGAACGCCTTCTCTAGTAGATGATACGTCGTCCCCTGCGTCACCGAGTTGCGCTGGCCGAAATCGTAGACCTTGCCGCGGAAGGTCATGCCACCACTCCAGACCTTGTGCAGCGTGCCGTTGGCCGGGTTATACGCCGCCCACAGGTCCGGCCGCAGCGCCACCACCAGCATCCGCGGCTTGTTCTCCATCGCCAGCCGGAAGGCCCACGGGTCCCGCCCGCGCACCGGCGGATCGGCGGCAGGCGCGATCCCCCCGCACAGGCAGAAGAGGGCGGAAAAAACAGCAGGCAGCAGCGGACGCATGAAAATCTTTGAAGTGAGAAAAAGAGGGCCGCCGGGTCGGAGCGCGGGCGGATGGGGAGATGACAGGGCCCACCTCCGGCCGGAATCGGACCGGGCGGGCCTCGAAATCAGCCGCCGCTGCGGGTGGTGCGACGACGGCGCCAGCCGCCCAGCATCGCCAAGCCACCCAGCAGCACCGCCGAGGGCTCCGGAATCACCGTCAGCGTCCCGGAGTTGTTGACGAATTTCCCGGGCGCCAGGGTGTCCAGCGCGGCAAAGTCATACGTACCCGGATTCAGCACCGTGCCGTTGACCGTCACCGCGCGGAAGCTCAGCGCGTTGTTGAGATTGAAGCTGAAGTTCGCCGAACCCGTCGCCAGGTTCAGCGCGGCCAGCGGCGCCGAGTTGGCGATGCTGAACAGCGCACTGGTCGGATTCCCCGGCAGCACCTTGCTGTTCGCCACCGTGGAAAGATACAGCGTCCCGGCAAAGGAATCGAAGTTCGAGTTCAGGTTCAGCGTCCCGTTCTTCACCTCGTTGCCGCTGCCGCCCACCGTCACATACAGGGTCGTGTCCACGGCTCCGGACAGGGCCGAATTGACCGTCCACGCGAAGGTCCCGGGCGCGTTCAGCAGCAGCGCCGTGTCGGTGCCGCTGGCGATCGTGATCGACCCGGCCAGAAAGGACCGGTTGCCGGAAGAGTTCGCCGCGCTGGCGATGTAGCCGCCCTGCGTGAGGAGGTTCACCGTGCTGGTCACGCCCGTGATGCTCTGCGCCTTGCTCAGCAGCCGCGTGCCCGCCGACAGCACCAGCCGGTCGCCGCCAAAGGTATTGTTCACCCCCGCGTCCTGCGCGTCGCGCACTTCACCGGTGTAGTCGAAGGTCCGGCCATTCACGGTGAAGGCGTAGTTCGAGGCCCCGAAGCCGGTGCCGGTCTGGTAGTCGTTGCCGGCCTGCACGGTATTGCCACCCCAGTAGGTGGCCTGGTTCCACTGGTTGCCGGCGCCGAGATTGGCCGACTGGCTGATGGTGGCGGCCTGCGCGAAAGGCAGGCCCGCATAAACGCCGAGACCTGCGGCCGCGGCGAAGGGGAGGGTTTTGAACTTCATCGGAGGGATGATCCTTGGGTTGTCGTGGGTTTCGGCCGGCGCGACACGCACGCCTTCCTCCCTGTCCACGACATCCGCTCCCCGAATCCGCCAGGAATCTTCAAAATATTTTCAGCCCGCCCACGCGACGCTCACAGCCGCGGCCGGATCTCCCGGTAAAGCCACGCCCGCGCATAACTCCACTGCCGCTCCACCGTCCGCTCCGGCAGCGCCATCTCATGCGCGATCTCCTGGTTCGACAGCCCGCCGAAAAACTTCAGCAACACCAGCCGCGCCCGCACCGGGTGGGTCGCGCTCATCCGCTCCAGCGCCTCGTCCAGCATCAGCGTCTTCTCGTCATCGCTGACCGCCTCGCCTTCCGCCTCCGACATCGCCACCCGCTCCTGGGTCCCCCAGCGCTTCAGCCGCGAGCGCTGCCGCGCCCGGTCGATCAGGATGTGCCGCATCGCCTCCACCGCCGCCGCACAGAAATGCGATGGCCCGCTCCACGATTTTTCGCCGCTGCTGGACAGCCGCAGCCACGCCTCATGCACCAGCGCCGTCGGCTGCAGCGTCTGCCCCGGCCCCGAGGCCACCATTCGCGCCGCCGCCATCCGGCGCAACTGCCCATAGATCCCCGGCAGGAATTCCTCGGGCAGATTCGGAGATTCGAAGAGGGTGGACATAATTCGGAAGCGCTTGGGTCGCGACGAACAACGTAAATCAACAAGCCGGAAAATCGCTCATCCGGCGGACGGTCACCCTAACCTTGGGGAGTGCCGCCTCTCGATGTCACCCCCCTATTAAGTCAGCACCCCCGCCGGCGAAAGCCTCGAATTCATCTCCCGAATAACGCTGCCCTCTCTTCCGTCCCGGAGGGACGACTCATCACAGCCCAGGGTGAAACCCTGGGGCCCCACCCGGCGCAGCCGCACGACGGACGCGACCCCACGGCCCTTCTCCCCACAAAATCCCGCCGCGTTCGCTCCCCGCAAACCTCCGCCTCTCCCTCCCCTTCAAAAGTTCCCCGCCGCAGACCACACTCCGATGCCCACTGAAATCCCATCGCGTGTCCGGAAAACCTGCCCTATGAAAGCCGCATCCTCACATGACTCCGCTCCCCGCCCCGAGCCCCGGACGCAGAAAGTTCGTCCTCTACGCCTTCCTTTTCGTCGCCGTCATCCGCGGCTCACTTTACTTCAGCAAGGGTGATCCCAAATTTGCGGAGAAGCAGGCCATCGACCTCCAGCAGGCCCCTCTCACCCCGGCCAATCGCTCGCTGGAAAGAGTCGAAATCATTCAGCCGAAGTCCTACGAACTCAACGGACTCTTCGACCCGGACTCCGGCATCGATCCCCAGTTGGTGAAAGACCTCGCCCTCCCCGCCGCCAAAGTCCCGGCGCTGAATGACCTCCTCCGCACCCTCTGGCCGCAGCAGTCCGCCCACCTCCAGTCCCGCTGGACCGCCGTCCCCGCAGAGTCCGCCGCAGACCGGACCACCTTCCTCGCCCCGGCCGACCCCGCCGCCGCGGACATCAGCCTTCAGGCCCTCACCGCCTCCCTCCGGGACATCCTCGGCGATGAATCCGCCCGCCGCCTGCTGCCCTACCTCAGCGCCCCCCGGACCTTCGGCAGCCTCGGAAAGAACGACATCAAAGTCACCCTGATCCGCCTTCCCGACGTCCCCGGCGTCAATGCTCCCGGCGACACCCTGCGCATCAGCGGCAACATCAGCGACCCCATCACCCGCAAGATCATCGACAAATTCCGCCTCTCGGAGCCGCGGGCCGTCCGCGGCTGGCTCGGCTCCGCACTCGACTCCCTCACCCCGCCGCCCTGATCGCCGCTTCCCGGCTTCCGGAAAGTGGCGCAAGAA
>JAQGPE010000054.1 GCA_028293225.1 Akkermansiaceae bacterium
GGCGCGGATGCTGCGGAAGGCCGGATGTAGCTGAGCAGGGATTTCTTGTCGCCCGGGTAGGCCGCGAGGCGCTCGAAAGCCGCCGCCGGGTCGTTCTCCAGCATCCCTCCGAGCATCCCCGCCTCAATGTATTGTCGTGAAGGGTGCCCGTCTTCCTTGATCTTCCCGTCCGCGATCTCCCGGTCCAGCCACGCGGCGGCTGCCGTGGGATCTTTTCTGGCCATCGATTCGAGGGCCTTTTGAATGGGGTAGTTCAAGGAGACCGCCTGGAAACCCTCCAAGACCTCCAACCTGGCATCCAGTCGTTTCAGAGCGGCTTCAGGAAACCTGGCAGCCAGGGCGGACTCGAGCTGGGTCAGGAGCCTGGACTTTTCCTGCGCGCTGAGATCCGGCGACTTGTCGATCTGATCCAGCGCGGTCGTCAGTTGCCCGGGGGTCCAAAGAACGAACTGAGTCATCAGCCGGTTCCCGTCCACTTCATTGGGACCGCCCGGCTCGAATTTGTCGTCGAACATCATCGCGAACCTCTTCCAATCCAGCTTGGCGGGGTCGGTCGCGTGGATCTTTTTCAGGGTCGCCTGCTCGATCATTTCCCGGGTCCGGGTCTGCGCTTCCGGTCCTTCCCCGGTCTGTTTCAGGATAGCGACCTGCTGCCGTGCCTCCTCGATCTCCCGCTCCATGTCCGCCACCGCCTGTCGCTGCCGCAACTGCCAGCCCACCGCCAGGACCAGCGCCGCGAGAGGAGGGAGGTAGTGGCCAGCTTTCAAGAGCCTGAGAAATGCCACAACTTGCGCGGACCGCAAGCCGATCCTGCAGCGTGAGCGACGTGATGAAGCCTGAGGTTGGTGGAAAGCCAGGCGGTCATGCTCGCGACCAACGATTTCTACGCCGTCGCCACCCTGGTGATCCTGGTGCCCATCGGCATCGTCCGGTTCATCAGGCCGCCGCAGGGCCCGCTCAAGGTCGTGTCCGGGCACTGAACCCTCAGTGACGCGTCGGCAGCCCGCGCGACCAGTTCCCGCCGCTGCGGCCGTAGCCGCGCCGGCCCTTGCCGAGTATCAGTCCACCCCGGTAGAAGCCGTAGATCGCCAGGACCTGGATGACGTGAAAGACCGCGTTGTGATCAAAGAAAGCGCCCAGCCCGAAGCCGCTCCGCTGCACCCACCCGGCCACGCCGGAAAGCACGACTCCGCCCAGCATCCAGCCGGCCCACGGACGCCGCAGCATCACCGCCGCCGCCGCCCAGAAAAGCATCGCCAGCCCGTAGTCGGCCATCACCACGGCGAACAGCGGCCACTTCAGCACCGCCGCCAGCGCCACGGCCGCCTTCAGACTGGACAGCAGCAGCCATTTCATCTGCCGCTGCGCCGCCACGACTTCGCGGACCAGGCTGAACTCCATCGCCAGCGCCAGCAGCACGATGATCGCCAGCACCCCTTTCCACCAGCCATCGGCCAGACCCGCGGAAAGATTCGGCGCGAAGCCGTGATACGATCCGCCGACGAAGGCCGATGCCGCCATGGCCAGCAGCGCCAGGCACCACCAGATCGCCGCCACGTTGTCCACGGAGATCCGCCGCTGCAGCCGCACGGCCAGCCACACGCCCAGCGCGCTCAGGAGATAGTCGGTGGCCAGGGTGGCGGGCTCGTGGATGGTCATGAAAGGGCGGGAACAGGGGCGGGGATGAGCTGCCGGCAGTGCCGCCACCACTCGCTCTGGAACCGATGCTGGGGGTCGCGCTCCTCCTTCTCACGCAAAAACGCTGCAAACTGCGGATACGCCCGCTCCACCTGATCCCGCCGCGCCCAGCGGTGATACGTCAGGAAAAAGCTCCCGCCCCGGTCCAGCGCCAGGTCGATCAACGCGCGGAAGGCCTCCGCCGCCCTCGCGATCCCCTCTGCGGAATGCTCCGTGTGCAGGTTGAAGATCACGCACGCGTAGTCCTGCTTCGCCCACGCCAGGTAGCTCTCCCGGTCGCGGCGGATGCTACGGATGGTCCCGTAGATGACCATGGCCTCGCGCCTTCGCAACTCGCCCGCTGCCGCCGCCATGAAGTCCGCCAGCGCCTCCCGCGGCACATACAGCTCCGTGATCATTTCACTGGCGGGCGCCTGCGCGCAGCACTCCCGGTCCAGCTCCGTGTGGTAGTCGTCCAGGTAGACGCTGAGCTGATGCGTGTCCGACCAGTAGAGCGCCCCGTGCGTGCTCAGGTAGAAGTCCGAGTAGACCTGAAAGCCCCGCGCCCGGTCGTGATGCGCCAGCCGGATCAACTCCTCCCAATCCGCCCGCTCCAGCTCCCTCCGCTCCTCCGGCATTTCCCGCTCCGGCTCGACCGGCCGGTAGGTGGACAGCACCCCCCGCCACAGGAAATCGGGCGAGCTTTCATCGGTGGAAAACTGGAAGTCGCCATACACGCAGCCCGCCGCCATGCGCCGCTCCAGCTCGGGCGCCAGGCGGTCCAGCGTGGTGATCTCCACCTGCCGCTCCAGCTTGATCCGCGGCGTCAGACGCAGGCACACCGAAGTCACGACGCCAAAGCAGCCATACCCGCCGATCACCAACTGGAATAGCCCGGCATGCCTCTCCCGGCTGCAGCGCAGGACCTGTCCCGCCGCATCGACCAGGGTGAAAGCGGCCACGTCCCCGATGATCGGAGCCATGTCCAGACCCCGGCCGTGAATGTTCGCCGCCAGCGCTCCGCCCAGCGTCAGGTCATCCGCGCCGGTCTGCTTCTGGCGGATGCTCCAGACCGTTTCGCGCCCCGCTTGGAGCCGGTGCAGGCCCTCGATCAGCTCCGGCCATTTCAGCCCCGCACCGGCCTCGACCGTGCCGCGGAGTTCATCCACCGGGCCCAGGCTCGTCAGCCGCGTCATGTCCAGCAGC
>JAQGPE010000669.1 GCA_028293225.1 Akkermansiaceae bacterium
GAACAGCGACGGTGCAGTTTACCACCGGGTCGTCCGTCGGCGCTGGCGCAGCGAGCCTGGTGTTTACGGGTGACGCGATTTTGCCGGTGACCGCTCTCGGGATCGGCACGAACTTCGCCACCATTTCCAACGTCTCCATCAATGCGGTGCCGGAAACCTCCTCGCTGGCCATCGCCGCACTGGGAGGCCTCCTGGCCATCCGTCGCAGACGCTGAATAACGATTCCTCGACAACAATGTTGAGACAGCACCCGCCCGGCATCGGATTTATCCGGTGCCGGTCGGCTGTCCCTCTCCGGAACCGAACGATCTCCTCCCAGAGGCTCGGATCCGCAGGTAACAAATCAAAGGCCGGAAGGAGTGATCCTTCCGGCTTTTGCGTTTTTGAAAGCCGGCCAGCTGACCTTGGATCGTCTCATCCGGAGGGCCTTCCAGTACCCCATTCAATTCCCGTTGATGGCCTTGCGGACCTCCGCCTGCTGGCTCTCGGTGAAATTCCACCCGGTCATGGCGGATCCGGCCGCCCGGGCGGCTTCGGAGCCGCGCAGGGTTTTGAGGAATTCGATCCGCCGGGCCTCGGGCAGCGGACTCAGGATGCCATCGACTTCCCGGCCTCCGTTGTCGGCATCGTATTGCAGCGCCTCGGCGATCCACACCGCGGAGTCGCTGTTTTGCGCGAGCGTCGCGATCCGGCCTTCAGACGCCAGGAACCGGGTGTCCATGAGGAATTTGCCACGGGCGTCACCGGGCATATCTCCGATCATGTCACTGGCCCACTGCTCCGCCCCGGCTTTGCCCAGCTCGTTTTTCTTCGCCCAGTAGATCTCCCCCCAGGAGTCGGTGACCTTTTCTTTGGCCGCGATTCTCTCCGCCAGTTGAGAAATAGCTCCTTCCGGGTCCTGCTTCATCCATGCCTCGACGACGCCGCTGAGGAAGATCGGCTTGGAGGAACTCGTGACGGTCGTGTCGCGCAGCGCCTCCTGCAGGGCTCGGAAGTCCGTACCGGGCGGGTAGTCGAGATTGACGCCGTAGCGCTCATTGACCGTGTTGGCGGCACCCGGCAGGCGCTGCCACAATTCCGCGAGCGCAGCGGGCCCTTGCTTGAGGGCATCCTGGGAAAGCTGCTTCATCAGTGAGGTGATGCGGAAATCCTTGATGTTGCTCTTGAACTCGCCGTGCCGGACCAGGCACTCGAAGGCGCCCTGCGGATCGGTCGGTGCCATGGCGCCTGCCACACCGGTCATCGCCAGTTCGCGCATCGCCGGCTCATCGAGCGCAGCGGCCCATTCCAGGGCCGCGCCGGGATCCTCCGCCACCCAGGCATCCAGCAGATTTTGCAGGCGTTGCGCCTCCGCAGCACCGAAGAAACGGTTGCCGGGAGATTTCAGCCAAGCCTCCAGCGCTGCGCCGCGATCCTTCGCCGGGATCTCCCTGATCAGATCGGTGGCGGACATCTCCGCGCTGCCGATCTTCTCCGTCCAGCGCTGCCGGCCGGGTTCGCGGTCGCCGGGCGTTGCCGTCCGGCCATTCGCAGGACGCGCCGTGGTGCCGGCCTGCGGAGAGGCTGTCACGCCCTCCGGGAAAGCCGGCGATTGTCGCCCGCTGAACCAACCTGCGGCAAAGACGAACGAAAGCAGGAGGAGCCACCAGCGGGTTTTCATCTCACATGGGCAACCAATAAAAGGCCGGAAGGACTCTCTCCTTCCGGCTTTTTCGTTTTTGAAAGCGGGTCGCGGCCGGTTTCAGGCAGCGAAGTTCTTCGCCACCACATCCCAGTTCACCACGCTCCAGAAAGCCGTGACATAGTCAGGACGGCGGTTCTGGTAGTGCAGGTAGTAAGCGTGTTCCCAGACATCCAGGCCCAGAACCGGGGTGCCGGTGCCGCCGCCGAATTCCGCGGAGTTCTCCGGGTTGTCCTGGTTGGCGGTGGAAGTCACGGCCAGGGTGCCGTCGGACTTCTTGACCAGCCAGGCCCAGCCGGAGCCGAAGCGCGTGGTGGCGGCCTTGGCGAAGGCTTCCTTGAAGGCGTCGAAGGAGCCGAAGGCCTTGTCGATCGCAGCGGCCACTTCAGCGGTCGGCGCGGTCGCACCGCCGGGGGCGATGACCTTCCAGAAAAAGCTGTGGTTCACATCGCCACCCGCGTTGTTGCGGACCGCGGTGCGGATGTCTTCGGGAACGGAGGCCAGATCCTTGATGAGATCCTTGGCGCTTTTCGCTTCCAGATCGGCCTTGCCGGCGATCGCGTTGTTCAGGTTGGTGATGTAGGCTTGATGATGCTTGGTGTGATGGATTTCCATCGTCTTCGCATCGATGTGCGGTTCCAACGCATCGTAGGCGTAGCCAAGGGCGGGAAGAGTGTGGGCCATGATCGTGAATCAGTTTGGTTTGCGTTCCCACGCGCCTGCCGGTAACCGGTTCAGGCGCGCCGGACAGCTCCACGATGCCGCGCTCCCGCGAGTCCGCAAGGAACAATGCGCTATTATGCCGCCAGAACTGAAACCCTATCTCCCGTTCCTTCCCGCCATCCTCAGCGGCCTCGCCGGCTTTCTCGTCGGCTGGATTTTCACCGCCCTGCTGCTTTCCTCGCGCCGCGCCCGCCTGGAGGAGCGCCTGAAAGCCGCCGACCGCCGCGCCACCGAGCTCGACGCCCGCCTCTCCGCCGCCCAGTCGCAGGCCGACGAAAGCGAGCGCAACGCCCAGTCCCTGCGCAACCACGTCACCGAGATCCGCACCCGCCTGGAGGAGGAGAGCCGCACCTCCGTGGAGCGCGCCGCCCTACTCGACCGCGCCGAGGTCCGCCTCTCCGATACCTTCAAGGCCCTCTCCGCCGATGTCCTGCGCTCGTCGTCGGAACAGTTCCTGCAGCTCGCCCGCACCTCGCTGAAGTCCCACACCGACGAAGCCCGCGGTGATCTCGACCAGCGCCGCACCGCCATCGAGCACCTGATCAAGCCGGTCGCCGACTCGCTCGGGAAATTCGAGAGCCGCATCGGCGACATCGAACGCGCCCGCGTCAGCGCCTACGCCGAACTCCAGACCCAGGTGAAATCCCTCGCCGAGGGCCAGCTCGGCCTCCAGCGCGAGACCGCCCAGCTGGTAAAGGCCCTCCGCCAGCCGACCGGCCGCGGCCAGTGGGGCGAAATCCAGCTCCGCCGCGTCGTCGAACTGGCCGGCATGCAGGAGCACTGCGATTTCGAGACCCAGGCCACCACCACCACGGACGAAGGCAAGCGCCTGCGCCCCGACCTGATCGTGAACCTTCCCGGCGGCAAGACCATCGTGGTCGATGCCAAGACGCCGATGGATGGCTACCTCGACGCCCTGGAAGCGACCGACGACCGCCTGCGCGAGGAAGCCCTGCACCGCCACGCCCGCCAGGTCCGGACCCACATCAGCCAGCTGGCTTCGAAGAACTACACCGCCCAGTTCGAGCACAGCCCGGAGTTCACCGTCCTCTTTCTCCCCAGCGAGTCCTTCTTCTCCGCCGCTCTCCAGAGCGACCCCGGCCTGATCGAGCAGGGGGTGGAAAAGAGCGTCATCCTCGCCACCCCGACCACCCTCATCGCCCTGCTGCGCGCCGTCGCCTATGGCTGGCGCCAGGAAACCCTGGCGGAAAACGCCCGTGAGATTTCCCTGCTCGGCCGCACCATGCACGAGCGCCTCATGGTCCTGACCGGCCATTTCACCAAGCTTGGCCACGCCCTGGAAAACGCCGTTGGCCACTACAACGGCACCGTCGCCTCCTTCGAGACCCGCGTCCTTCCCACCGCCCGCAAGTTCGAGGAGCTGGAAGCCGCCGCGCCGAACGCTGAGCTGCCCGACCTCCAGCCCATTGAGAAATCCGCGCGTCTGCCGGTCACGGCAGCACCCGGCATCGAACCTTCCGGCGACTTCGCCCTCGTCCCGGACCCTCAGGAAAAAGCCTTCTCCGCCGCCTCCGACCTCCGCTTGGCCCTGGAAGACTGATCCTTCTGTAAGCCCCGCCGGACGCTTGTCGAAAGTGGCTGATGCGTCCCGCTTCAGCTCTGAGAGCCTACAGCCGCAGGCTGCTGGATCATAAGGAAGAGGAGGATCCTTGGTGGCTCTTCAATGGAAGAAGTGCGACCTGCGGTCGTGAATTTTTAGTGCTGAAGCGAGGACGCATCAGCCACCTTCGACAGGCGTCCGGCAACACTCATCCTGGAGTAACCCCTTGGCGCAATGCATTGCTCGCCCCCCTCCTCCACTACGGGGAAGATAGTCGTGACATCCCCGGTGCTGCCGGTATTCTCACCTGCTGTTCCTCGCATGACCTCCCCGCCGTCCTTTTCCGGTCAAGACCTCCCGCTGCACCCCTCCGGCAGCAGCAGGGCAGGGGAGGGTGATGAATCGCGGCTCTCCCGCCGCGGCTTCCTGACGCTGGCCGCCTCTCTCGGCGCCGGCTTCACCGCCTCCGCCTACGGCGCCGATACTCCCGGCCCGTCCGATGCCGTCAAAACCACGGCGAACACCACTTACCGCACGCCCCAGATCAGCGGCGTGGTCCAGCGCTGCCCCGACCTCGGCATCCCGATCCCGACCGGCCCGCCTCCCGGGGTGACCTTTTCCCGCGTCCCCGTGACCGACCAGTTCGTCGCGATGACCTTCGACGACGGCCCGCATCCGCAGAACACCCCGCGCCTGCTCGACATGCTGCGGGAGCGCAACATCCGCGCCACCTTCTACGTCATCGGCCGCAACGTCGATCTCTACCCCGCCGTCGCCCGCCGCGTGGTGGCGGAGGGCCACGAGATCGGCAACCACAGCTACACCCACCGCAGTCTCACTACCCTGGGGGATGCGGCCATGCATGACGAGATCAAGAAGACCCAGGACGCGGTCCTGCGCGCCACCGGTGTGCTCCCCCGCACCCTGCGGCCGCCTTACGGCGCCTTCCGCCAGAACCAGCGCCAGGCCATTTACACGGAGCTCGGCCTGCCGACGATTCTCTGGTCGGTCGACCCGCTCGACTGGAAGCGCCCCGGCCCCGCCATCGTCAGCCAGCGCATCCTCGCCGGCGTCACCCCCGGCGCCATCGTCCTTTCCCATGATCTGCACAGCCAAACGGTGGACGCCATGCCGGCCACCCTCGATGCCCTGATGCTGAAGGGCTACAAATTCCTCAGCGTCTCCCAGCTCATCGCCATGAAAGGCGGTGACAGCACCCAGACCACCACGGTAGCGGCTCCCGCCGAGCATTGACCGCCGTTCCTGACGATGCCTGGTGAGCGATACTTCGCGGCGCGTGACCGCCTCGCGGAAATTTCGACCCACATCGCCGGGCTCGCCCGCGACACCGGGCTGGAGGTGCCGGAGCACGACCCCGTCCCGGATGTCGGCCGCCCGATCCTGCTCGCCGCCATCGGCGAGGTGAATGCCGGGAAATCCTCCCTGCTCAATGCCATCGCCGGCGTCGAGGTCTGCCCGGCCGCAGCCCTCCCGCTGACGAAGGAGATCCGCCTCTACCGCTATGG
This sequence comes from Akkermansiaceae bacterium, assembly GCA_028293225.1. Classification (GTDB taxonomy): domain Bacteria; phylum Verrucomicrobiota; class Verrucomicrobiia; order Verrucomicrobiales; family Akkermansiaceae; genus Haloferula. The sequence continues at coordinate 5,492 of JAQGPE010000669.1, forward strand.
CGGCTCCGCCATGGAGCGCGCCCACGACGGCGGTGTGCTGGAGTGCCGCCGCCCGGTTCCTTTCCTGAAAAACTTCGAGCTGCTCGACACCCCGGGCACCAATGCCACCGGCCGGCCCGAGCCCGAACAGATCGACCCCTGGCTCAACGCCGCGGAGTTCGTCATGGTCGTCTTCACTGCGGAAAACCCGTGGACCGCCGCCACCTGGGACGCCGTCAGCCGCCTTTCCGACGAGACCCTGGAGCGCACCGTCCTGGTCGTCCAGCGCACCGATCTGAAGCAGCCGCAGGACATCCCGATCATCCTCGGCCACATGCGCGACCTCTGCCTGAAACGCACCGGCCGCGCCCTGCCCATCTTCCCGGTCTCGGCCAAGTACTGCCTGGAGGCGAAGTCCTCGCCTTCCGGCGCCCCGGAAGCCTGGTCCGCCAGCCGCTTCGCCGTCTTCGAAGACTACATCAGCAGCCGCGTCTGCGAGTCCTTCGCCCGCCGCCAGATCCTCCACGACTCCTGGCACCACGCCTCCCGCACCCTCCGCCGCCTGGAGGAACGCTTCGACCTGACCCGCCGCGGCATGGACGACGACGCCTGGTTCCTCACCGGCATCGAGCGGGAAATGGACGCCCTGCGCGATGAGCACATGCTGGCCGCCCCGCGCAGCCTCTCCGCCATGCTCGACCGCTACCGCACCGCGGTCGGCGACATCGTCCACCACCTTCGCTCCCGCCTCGGCTGGGCCCGCACCGTCGTCCGCCTGTTCCTCGGCGACACCAGCCCCGCCGCGCTGGAGGCCATGTTCGCCACCCGCATGCACGAGGTCGCTCAGTCCCAGGGCGATGGCGATGCCGCCCGCCTGCTGGATGCCTGCGCCGCTCACTGGCAGACCGTCCGCCCCCGCGTCGCGGAGCGCATGGGCTTCGACCCCGGCCCCTGCCTGGTCGCCGGAGTGAAGCGGGACGAATCGATCGGCCGCTTCACCGCCCGCCTGGAAAAAGCCGTCCCGCACGCCCTCGCCAATCTCCGCGTCCGCGGCGTGCTCGATCCCTTGCTGCGCCGCCGCAATCACACGCTGAAGCTCGTCGTCGCCATCGCCCTGCTGCTCGCCACCCTCGCCGGTGTCCTCGGGACCCTCGGAAAGGGCGGCCTGCCCTACTACGTCCTCGCCGCCTCCGGTGCGACCCTGGTCGGCTCGGTCCTCATCGCCTGGACCACCCTCGCCACCATTTCCATCGGCTACCGCGAGCGCCTGCTCGACAGCGCCCCGGCCTACGCCTCGGCTCTGGAGGCCGACTACGGCGAAGCGATCCGCACCCTTTTCCACGAATACTCCCAGGGCCTCATCGAAGTGCGCCGCCAGCTCGCCGACCGCAAGGCCGCCCTGCAGCCGCGCCTGGAGCACTGGAACAATCTCTTCATCGCCCTGAAAGCGGTGGAACTCGAGATGTGATCCCACGAAATCACCTGCGACGCTCCCGGATCACGCGGCCTCTGACTCGGGATTTGCGTGATTTCCACGACCACTGGTGCAGGGTCGCCTGATGGAACTTCACTGCCCGGATTGCGGCTCCATCGTCTACAGTCGCCGCTCGCCGAAATGCGGGGTGTGCGGCAAGCCCCTGCCCGAGTCATTCCGCTTTTCACCTGAGGAAGCCGCCCGGTACGAGGAGCAACTCCGGATCGCAAAGGAGGGGCTGGACCAGGCCGTAGCGGAAAACCGGGAGATCGAGGAACAAACCCGGGAACGACTTCGGGAGGTGCAACGCCGCTCCAACTCCATCTTTCCTCCACCTTTCATGTGATATTTGCCGGAAAGAGGACTATGTTGATAGATGGAACTCCACTGTCCCGAATGCAACTCCATCGTCTATAGCCGCCGTGCCGATATCTGCGGCATCTGTGGCAAGCCCCTGCCTGAGTCCTTCCATTTTCACGGCGACCAGGCGGAAAAGATCGAGACCGAACTCGAACACGCCCGCCACGACCTCCAGGCCGTCTCCGATGACCGCGCCGCCGTCCGCGAAGGCCTCGACACCCCCGACTCCCTCTTCCTGGAAGACGCCACGGATGACATGCAGTAGCAGCCAGGCTGCGCCGAAAAGCTTCTGATCACTCCGCCGGAATGCCAGCGTAGACGTATCCCACCATGCGTCCGCTCCTCCTCCTCTCGTTCGCTTTCGCTCTTTCTCCCGTCCTCCGTGCCGCGGACGATGTCTCCGCCGAGATCGCCCCGCTGATCGAGGGCAAGCCCGTCCCCGGCCTCGCCGTCGCCGCCGTGCTGGATGGCAAGATCATCGCCACCGGCGCCACCGGCATCCGCAAGCTCGGCGACCCCGCCAAAGTCACCGTCGCCGACCAGTTCCACCTCGGCTCCTGCACCAAGTCGATGACCGCCACGCTCGCCGCGATGATCGTGGCCGATGGCAAGGTCAAGTGGACCACCACCGCCGCGGAAGTTTTTCCCGGCCTCGCCATCGACCCCGGCTTCCGCAAGGCAACCCTGCGTGAGTTCCTCTCGAACAGCGGCGGCGTGGCCACGGAAGTCCCGCCCGCCCTCTGGAACGACCTTCGCATCCAGAACCGCAGCGAGCCCCAACAGCGCAAGCAACTCCTCGAAGCCACGCTGAAAGCGCCACCCGCCTACGTCCCCGGCGAAGGCTGGGCCTACTCGAACACCGGCTTCTCCATCGGCGGCGCCATGCTGGAAAAAGTCACCGGCAAGCCCTACGACCGCCTCCTCACCGAGCGCCTCTTCAAGCCCCTCGGCATGACCTCCTCCGGCTTCGGCCCCGCCGCCACCAATGGCAAGGTCGCCCAGCCCTATGGCCACCATCTCGTCGATGGCCAGCTCGTCCCGGTCGATCCCTTTCCCGATGGCGACAACCCGCCCGCCATCACTCCCGCCGGCCGCGTCCACGCCTCCATCGAGGACTTCGCCCGCTTCGCCGACTTCCATCTCGGCCGGAAAACCAAGCCGCTGACCGGTGAACAGATCGCCTTCCTCCACGAAATCGTCCCACCCTCGAAGGACTACGCCATGGGCTGGATCCGCACCGAGCGCCCCTGGGCCGGCGGCACCGCCCTGACCCACAACGGCACCAACACCATGTTCTTCGCCGTCATGTGGCTCGCCCCGGCCAAGAACTTCGCCGTCGTCGCCGCCTGCAACAGCGGCGAAGGCGCGGCCGTCTGCGATGCCGCCGTCTCCCAGCTCATCGGCAAGTACTGCCCGAAATAGCTGAGGTTCCTCAACCGTACAGTGCCGCCGAACGCCTGTCGAAGGTGGCTGATGCGTCCTCGCTTCAGCACTAGAGGCTGACAGCCGCAGGCTGCACTTCTCTTGTCTTCCGGTTCAGCTCCTTCCGTCTCCTCCCGGCGTCGAAAACTCCACCGCCACCGTCAGCCCCTGGTAGCTCCCCGGCGTCCCCACATACCCGCCGCTGACCGGCATCACCCCGCGCGGATGATGACTTGTCCCCGTCACGATATGCTGATGATTGCACAGCTTCCCTGAAGTCGGATCAAACCCCCGCCACCCCAGCTGCGGGAAATACGCCTCCGTCCACGCATGCGTCGACCCGCGTGCCGCCCGCGTCGCCGCGCAGTCCAGGTAGCCGCTGGCAAACCGCGCCGCCACCCCCAGGTGCCGCAGCGTCTCCATCATCAGCGTCGCCACATCCCGGCAGGATCCCGTTCCCAGCGCCAGCGTCGTCGCCGGCGTCTGCACGCCCTTCTGCTCCCTGCGCTGATAGCCGATCTTGTCATGGATCAGCTCCGCCAGCTTCAGGGCAAACAGCTCCGCGCTCGCGAAATCCCCCGGATCCGGTAGCGACCTCGCGAACTCCTGCACCGCCGCCGTTTCTTCGGCATACACCGGCGTCAGATACCCGACGATGATCCCGTGCTCCAGCGTGTCGTAGGACAGCGGATACGCACTCGCTCCCGGGGCTGTCGGCGGCGGATTCGCCGCATCGAAAAAGCGCCGCACCACCACGTCCATGTCGATCGTCAACTCCGCCGCCTGCTCGCTGAAATAAGCATGCGCGATCGAGTTGCCGAAAATATCCCGCGTCCATACCACCTCGGCCTGCGGCGAAATCGCCAGCTCCAGGCTCTCCACCCGCAGATCGTGTCCCTCCCTGGGCCGGATCACCAGCCGGTGCGGATCAAACGTCACCGGCCCCGCATAGCGATACTGCGTGCGGTGCTGGATGCGAAGCAAGTGACTGTCACTCATAGGAATTCCTTCTAAAAAACTTAGCGCTCTTGGCGTCTTCGCGGTTCAATCGCCTCTAACCCTCCAGCAACACCGCCTGCCCATCCAGATCCTGCCGGTAGATCGGCTTGAAGCCCGGACACTGCGAGTCCACCTGCATCGACTGCAGGAACATCCCGCCGAAAATCGTCGCGATCGACGCGTCCGCCGCATCCCGGCCGGTCGCGATCCGCACCAGCCCGTTCAGCGGCGCCAGCCGCGTCGGGTCGAAAAGATACCACTTGTTGCCGATGCACGCTTCAAAGCAGGCATGGAAATCCTGCGGCTGCAGCAGGCACACATACCCCGTCACATAGCGCGCCGGGATCGACAGCGCCCGGCACAGCGCGATCCCCAGGTGCGCGAAGTCCCGGCACACTCCGGCCCGCTGCGTCACCGTGTCAAAGGCCGACGTCGCCGCGTCGGTCGCCCCGGAGATGTAGTCGATGTTGTCGAAGATCCAGTCGGAGATGGCCATGACCTGGTCGAGCGGATGCGGGAAGTTGCCGAAAAGCTTCAGCGCCAGCCGCCCCAGCCGGTCGGACTGGCAGTAGCGGCTCGGGAACAGATACGGGAGCGCCGACTGGTGCAGCTGGGCCATCGGCACCGCGTTGATTTTGTCGCGACTCACCACCGTCGGCTTGGTCTCGACCATCGCGGTATAGGACAGCGTCAGCTCCGGCACCGTGCCCGTTTCAAGCCGGATGTAGCGGTTGTGCCCCGTCTCCAGCGGGAATTCCTCCCACTTGAGGTTCGGCGTCAGCACCAGCTTCTCCTTCTTGAGCTTCTGGCGTTTCGTCGACAGCGCATGGAGGTTCAGCAGCACCGTGCTGGGACAGGAAACGCCGTAGCTGAGTTGGGAGGAAATCTGGAACGCCATGGCGCGCCACAGTCGCCCGATTCCCGCCGGGGTAAAGAAATTGCTCGGAAATGGGCGTGGCCAAGGGCAGGGGACCCGCCATGCTGGCCCCTCCGCCGTGAAGATCACCCGCACGCTCGCCGAGACCCGCACCCCCGATGGCTACCCCATGATCCTGCTGGAGCATGACGGGGAGTTCTTCCTGAAAGTCAATGGTGTGCAGCTCATGAGCACCACCGCCACCGCCTCGGAGCAGCAGATGGCCGACCTCGCCTACCAGGTCCTCTCCAGCCACCCGCCCGGCCGCGTCCTCATCGGCGGCCTCGGCTTCGGCTTCACCCTCCGCCGCGTCATGGAACTCGGCGGCGCCGCCACCCAGGTCCTCGTCGCCGAGCTGATGCCGGAAATCCTCGCCTGGAACCGCACCCATCTCCACGCGATCAATGGCCACTTTCTCGATGACCCGAAGGTCGAGGTCCGCCTGGAGGATGTCGCGGTCCTGCTGAAAACCGCCGCCACGCCGCCCTTCGATGTGATCCTGCTCGATGTCGACAATGGCCCCGACGCCCTCGTCGCCAAGCGCAACGACGGCCTCTACGGCCGCCGCGGCTTCCAGATCATCCGCGCCGCCCTGTCGAAAAAAGGTGTGGTCGTCTTCTGGTCCGCCAATCCCGACCGCGCCTTCGCCGATAGCCTGGAGCGCTCCGGCTTCACCGTCCAAGCCATCGGCGCCAAGGCCTACCCGAAGGCGAAAAAGTTCTCCCACACCCTCTTCGTCGCCCGCCCGAAGTAGCCCGTGTCAACACCGAGAGACCTCCATCTCCCTGATCGCGTACTTGCGCGCGCTCA
>JAQGPE010000076.1 GCA_028293225.1 Akkermansiaceae bacterium
AATTCTTCCAGATGGGATTGCGCGACGGCATTTGGTCTGCTGTCAGCGAGTCCGTGACCGTGGCCGGCAGCGACGAGCGCCGCGCCAATCCCCGCAGCATCCCCGCCAAACTCCGCTGGGCGGTCAAAGCCCCTTCGACATCCCCACTCTGATGATCATCGCCCGCCTTTTGTGCACCGCCGTCCTTGTCGCCTCCTGCGCTTTCGCTCAGGAAAAGACCATGAATGCCACCGAAGCCGCCAGTTTTGCGAAGCTCGCCATGGCGGGCATCGACCGCGAATACCCGAACAAGCCGAGCCACGTCTTCACCGGCCCGGTCGATCTGAAGACCCCGTCGCAACTGCACCCGGTTTTCTTCGGCAACTACGACTGGCACTCCTCCGTCCACGGCCACTGGATGCTGATCCGCCTGCTGAAGTCCTTCCCGGACGCTCCCTTCGCCGCCGAGGTCCGCGCCAGCCTCAACAAGCGCCTCACGAAGGAAGGCCTGCAGGCCGAAGCCGACTACTTCGAAGCTTCGAAAGAGAACCGCTCCTTCGAGCGCATGTACGGCTGGGCCTGGACCCTGCGGCTGGCCATGGAGCTGAAATCCTGGGACGACCCGGATGCGAAGCGCTGGTCGGAATCCTTCGCTCCTCTCGAAAAGGAGATCGTCACTCTGACCAAGGCCTACCTCCCGAAGCTGGAATACCCGGTCCGCTGCGGCTTCCACCCGGAGAGCTCCTTCGCACTTTCCCAGACCCTCGACTACGCCCGAGCCGTCAAGGACGCCGACCTCGAAAAGCTGGTCATCGCCAAGGCCCGGCAATTCTACGGCAAGGATCGTAATTACCCGTCGTCCTACGAACCTTCCGGCAACGACTTCTTCTCGCCCGGCCTCAACGTCGCCGACCTGATGCGCCGCGTCCTGTCATCCGCTGACTTTTCGACCTGGCTCGATGCCTACCTGCCGGGCCTTGCGAAAGGGGAGGCGGGCAACCTGCTCACGCCGGTGAAAGTCAGCGACGTCACCGACCCGCAGCTCGTCCATCTCGCCGGCCTCGACCTCAACCGCGCCTGGGACATGCGCGGCATCGCCAGCGTGCTGCCCGAGTCCGACCCGCGCCACGACCTCCTGCTGAAGTCGGCCGACGCCCACTTCGCCGCCGGCCTCTCCTACGTCGACAGCGGCCACTACGAAGGCGAGCACTGGCTGGCTTCCTTCGCTGTCTACGCGATGACCGTAAAGTAGATCTGTCGGCCCGCTGAACGCTTGTCGAAAGTGGCTGATGCGTCCCGCTTCCGCTCGGAAACCCATGGCCGCAGGCCACTAATTTTAATCCTGGCGTCCCGCAACTTTGATCAAGGTTGCTTTGTAGTTGGCTTGGGGGGCTCTCTTCAAGGCAACCCCGCCAGAATCCCCTCCATCCGCCGCCCATACTCCACATAGCTGTCGTAGCTCTGCTGCCAATCCACCTGCGACTGATCCTTCACGTGGAAAACCGTCGCGACATGCGGCTCGATCGCCACCCACCCTTCAGACCCACCCGCCTTGGCATCCGCCAGGATCTCCGCAATCCGCCCATACCCCTCTCCGGGCATCGTATAAATCGGCTCCACCCCATCCAGAGCCGGACTGATGCAGTCCTTCACATGGATGTGCACCACCTCCTCGCTGACCGCCGTCCAGAACTCCCACGGATCCTGCCAAGGCGCCGGCGCCGGCTTCGAACGATCCCGCTGAAACACCGGATTGCCTGTATCAAAAATCAGCTTCAAGCCGGGCACTTCCTCTAACAGCCGCAGCGTGTGGGCAGGGGAGAAGCCACCCCAGTTCATGCAGTTCTCATGCGCCGCCGTCAGCCCCGCCTCCGCGAAACGATCCACAATGATCCTCAATCTGCGAAAGCGCTCCTTCTCCTGCTGATCCTCGCCCCACGGTTCCTGCGCGTAAGACATGATCCGGATCAGCGGCGTCCCCAGACGCTGCATCCGCGGAATCGCGCGATCGATTTCCGTCAGCGTGATCTCGAAATCGCTGCCGATCTTCTTGCCCCAGTTCGCGATGATCGAGCCGAACTCCGGCACCTGAATCCCCGCGGCATCCAGTTGGTCCGCCACCTCCTCGAAGCGCGCCTGCGGCAGCTCGTGGAGATTCACGCCATCGATCGCCCGTGCGGAAATCGCACTCCAGCCCAGTTCTCGGGTGGCGCGGATCTGGGTGGCTAGATCGCGGCCCGCTTCGTCGGCAAATCCGGTGAGTTTCATGCTTGGGGAAAGGTAGTCCGGCCGTTGTTGCGGGCACTCTCGTAGATGGCTTCGATCAGCGCGACCGATTTCCGCGCCTCCTTGGCGGAGGTGGCAGGCTCGCGGCCTTCACGGATCGCCGCCACCACTTCTTCGAAATTCCGCTGGTGCTGGTGGAAGTTGATCGCCTTGGGGTCATTCGCTCCCAGTCCGGCCTGTTGGCCTTTCATCAGCGTCTGGTGCACCCGTTCATCCTCCGGCCGCTCTTCGCGGAAATCCCACAGTTCAAAGGATTCATCCGCCAGAAACACCGACCCATCCGTGCCGCACAGTTGCACCCGTGCGGGATGCCCCGCCTTCGACCACGTGCAGGTCGAACCCTCGATCACCCCGCGCGCACCGCTCTCGAACTCCAGAATCGCCACCGCGATGTCCTCCACCTCGATCCCCGTATGCGCCAGGCACGCGGCATTCGCCTGCACCGATTTCACCGGCCCGGCCAGATGCAACAGGGCATCGATGGTATGGATCGACTGGTTCATCAGCGCGCCGCCGCCATCCAGCTTCCAGGTCCCGCGCCACTCGGCCGAGTCGTAGTAAGCCTGGTCGCGGAACCACTTCACGTAGCAGGACGCCGAAGTCAGCTTGCCGAACCTCCCACCCTCGACCGCCTTCTTAAAAGCATCCATCCCCGGGTGAAAGCGCCGGTTCAGGATCGCCGCCAGCGTCCTCCCTCGCTTCTGCGCCGCCGCGATCATTTCGTCGATCCGCTCCACCGTCACCTCCAGCGGCTTCTCGCAGACCACATGCTTGCCCGCTGCCATCGCCGCCAACGCAGGCTCCAGGTGTGCCCCGGAAGGCGTGGCGATCGTCACGATCTCCAGCTCCGGATCCGCCAGGAACTCCCCGAGCTCCGTGTAAGCCTTCGCCCCATGGGCCGACGCCAGCTTTTCCGCCGCGTCCGCCCTCGGCGCATAGACCGAGCGCAGGGACGAACCTTCCATCGCCTCAATCGCCTTGGCGTGAAACTGGCCGATCATCCCGGCGCCGATGATTCCAAAATTCATTGATAGAGTCTGAGCTTGGGCTGCGTCACAGATACGCGAGGGCTGTATGACAGGATGTGCACGGAGGCTTCAATGGCAAAGAAAGACGGCGGAGCAGGTTTTGTCGAGACGTCGCTCCGTCCGGACCGTCTTTCATGCTTGCCGGATCACTCCGGCCACTCTGGAGTGAGCAAACCCAAGTTTCGTTCGAATGCAAAATCTGTCTGACAACTCGCCCGAAGCCGGGGCCGGCTGGTGGTCCCGCCTGGAGACCTACCAGAAGCTGGTATTCATCGTGGCCGCCGCGGCGTGGATGTTCGACTGCCTCGACCAGCAGCTCTTCAACCTGGCCCGAAAGCCCGCCATGGCCGCCCTGGTTTCGAACCCCGACGACCGCGGCTTCTACGGCGGCATCGCCACCATGGTCTTCATGCTGGGGTGGGGGACCGGCGGGATGATCTTCGGCTCGCTCGGCGACCGCTACGGACGGGTGAAAATGCTCGCGATCACCATCGCCCTCTACTCCATCGCCACCGGCCTCTCCGCCCTCTCCGTCCACATCACCGACTTCTGCATCTACCGCTTCATCACCGGCCTCGGCGTCGGTGGCGTCTTCGGCCTCTCCGTCGCGGTGGTCGCGGACACCCTCCCGACCCAGGGCCGCACCCGGGCCTTGGGGGTGCTGCAGTCCTTCTCGACCGTCGGCAATGTCGGCGCCGGCCTGATTGGCCTCGCCATGGCCGGCAGCAACCTCGGCTGGAAATCGCTCTTCCTCATCGGCGCGGTCCCGGCCCTGCTCACCGCCAGCATCCAGTTCAAAATGAAGGAGCCGCAGCAGTGGCTCGAATCCCGCGACCGCACCCTCGCCGCCGGCCGCAAAGCTGGTTCCTACAAGGAACTCTTCGGCTCCCCCCGCTGGCGCCGCCACTCCGTCTTCGGCGTGCTCCTCTGCTGCGCCGGCGTCGTCGGCCTGTGGGGCATCGGCGTGTTCTCCAGCGACATGGTCAACGACATCGTCACCCGCAACATGACAGTGCTCGGAAAGTCCGCCGTGGAGATCGGCCAGGCGGTCCCGGTGTGGGCCTCCATGAACCTCCTCTCCTTCAATGTCGGCGGCTACGCCGGCATGCTGGCCTTCACCTACGCCACCGAGAGGGTGGGCCGTCGCAAGGCTTTCGCCTTCTTCTTTACCGGCGCCCTGCTCGCCACCGTCTTCGCCTATCAGAAAATGAACGGCGCCACCGTGCTGCCGTTCCTGAAGGGAGACGGCCAGATCATGGCCGCGCTGCGCTCCGACATCCCCTGGCTGGCCGCCATCATGGGCTTCTTCCAGCTCTCGGTCTTCGCCGGCTTCTCCATCTATCTCCCGGAACTCTTCCCCGACCGCCTGCGCTCCACCGGCACGTCTTTCTGCTACAATGTCGGTCGCTACCTCGCCGCCACCGCCCCCTTCACGCTGGCCCAGATGGCCACGTCACTCGGCAAGTCAGCCCAGGAAAAAGCCGTCGCGGCACTCCCCACCGACGCCATCACCTCCGTCATCGCGATCGCCAAAACCACCGCGAAAATCGACGCCTTCCGCAACTCCGCCTCCATGATGAGCCTCGTCTTCCTGCTCGGCATCGTGGTCCTGCCCTTCCTGCCGGAAACCAAAGGCCAGCGCCTCCCCGAAGACTGACCGGGAAAGGCAGGCCTTGCAGAGGCAGGAAAATCAAGAAGCCACTATAACTGCGAGACCCGTTGCCCTGTGTGCCAAAGGCACTGCGGATCAGAGCCCGGGGTTGCGCGCAGCGCTACCCCGGGGACGTGCCACGCCATCACCTACGCCAAAGGCGTTGTGGACGGGCGGTGCCGCAACGACCTCAAGGCCACCTCCGTCAAAAGCCAGCATTGGGAAGGGATCTCAGGATGGCCTGCCTTCACCTCATTTCCGAAATCCAAATCCCTGCCTTTTTGCCTTTAATCTGTGTAATCAGCGTAATCCGAAAAATCTGTGAACCACCGGCCCGAAGCCCCGGAGAGATTTGCTAACCCATCTCCCCGGCTTTGGCTGTTACGCGTGGTGCAGTAAAATCGAATTCGCCGCAAAGTGATCCGAAAGAATATCGGAAACGATCACCAATGGCGTCCCCGGCCGCACGAGGTTCTTCGAGCGTAACAAATCAATCGCCCGCTGGATCGTCTCGTCGATCGTCGCCGCGAAGTGCAGCTTGAATGCCTCGATGTTTCGCGTCATCGCCAGTTGCCGGCAGACGCGTTCCTTCGGCGTGAAGGCATAGAAGCCATTCGTCTTCGGCCGCAGCATCGCCGTATGGTTGGCCATCACGCCGCGACGCGTCAGCACGATCAGCCGCGCGTCCGGCAGCGAATCGACCAGCGTCACCGCCGCCCGCGCCGCCTTCTGGCGCTCGTCGCGCAGCAGCACACTCTGGCCAAATCCCAAACCACCGGTGCGCTCGATGCGGGTGGTGATCCGCACCAGGGCATCCATACAGCGCAGCGGATTCAGGCCGACACTCGTTTCCCCGGAAAGCATCAGCGCATCGGCTTCCTCATAGGCCGCGTTGGCCACGTCGGTCACCTCCGCACGGGTCGGCGTCGGATTGGTGATCATCGACTCCAGCAACTGCGTGGCGACGATCACCCGCTTGCCGAGTTCATGGCAGCGCTTGATGATCCGGCGCTGCAGGATCGGCAACTCCTCGAAATCCACTTCCACGCCCAGGTCGCCGCGCGCGATCATGATCACGTCGGTCGCCTGGATGATCGAGTCGATGTTGCGGATCGCCTCCTGGTCCTCAATCTTCGCTACGACCTGCGCCGTACTTTCGGCCGCTTCGATCAAGCCGCGCAGTTCCCGCACGTGGGCGGCATCGCGAACAAAGGAGCCGGCGATGTAGTCGGCGTCGCACTCGACCGCCAGAGCCAGATCGACCCGGTCCTTTTCGGTCAGAGCCGGGAGATTGAGGCGCGTCCCGGGCAGGTTGATGTGGCGGCGCGAACCCAGCTTTCCGGCCGTCTTCACCTCGCAAATGATCCGGTCTTCCTTCTTGGTCTGGATCAGCATCAGCATGGTGCCGTTGTCGACCACCAGCGTGCGGCCTTCCGCGACATCGTCCATCAGGCCATCGTAGTTGACGGTGGTGGACAGCTCGATCGACGGTTCGGTGCCGGTCTTCCGGAACTCGACCAGATCGCCGATCTTCAGATCATACGGCGTCGGCAGGTCGCCGGTGCGGATCGAGGGGCCGGTCAGGTCGAAAAGCACGGCCGCGTAGATTTCCCGGGTCGCGGCCTGGGCTCGCACCCGCTTCGCCATCTCCCGGGCCCACTCGTGTTTCGCGTGGCTCATGTTGAGCCGGAAAACATTGGCCCCCATGTCGAGGAGTTGACCGATGACTTCCTCGCTCTCCGTTGCCGGGCCGAGGGTGACGATTAGCTTAGTTCTGCGGGGCATGGACGGATGGAGATTGAGACCGGAGACCTGAGTAGTCGAGCGGTACAAGTGCATGCGTCGTGCCGGATTCGCCGCAAGCTTTTCCAGTCCTCGCCCATGAAACGAATCTTGTCGACCTCTCAAAACTTCCAGAACCCAAGCAGCCTCGCTGACCTCAAACCCAAATCCCTGCCTTTAATCTGCGTAATCAGCGTAATCCGAAAAATCGGTGAGAAATTGGCCCGAAGCGGTGAACGAAGCCGCTTTCTTTCTCAGCCCCTGGCGTTTTCACGAAATCCCCGCCTCTGTCAGCCGCTCCGCCATCTCGGCCTTCTGCAGCTCCGCCGTGAACTCGGAAATATCCCCCGCCATCACCCCGGAAAGATTGTGCGAAGTATGGCCGATCCGGTGATCGGTGATCCGGCTCTGCGGGAAATTGTAAGTGCGGATCTTCTCCGACCGGTCTCCTGACCCGATCAGCGCCCGCCGCGTCGCGGAGTGCTTCTCCTGCTCCTCGCGCTGCTTCATTTCATAGAGCCGCGTGCGCAGGATCTGCAGCGCCCGCTCCTTGTTCTGCCCCTGCGAGCGGCCGTCCTCGCAGCGGATCATGATCCCTGTCGGCAGATGGAACACCTGCACCGCGGACTCGGTCCGGTTCACGTGCTGACCGCCCGCGCCGCCCGCCCGGCAAACCTCGATCCGCAGATCGTCCTGCTTGATCTCGATGTCGACCTCCTCGGCCTCCGGCATCACCGCCACGGTGATCGTGGAGGTATGAATCCGCCCCTGGGTCTCCGTCGCCGGCACCCGCTGGACCCGGTGCACGCCACTCTCATACTTCAAAAAGCGGAAAACCTCATCACCGGTCACCCGCAGGAAGACTTCCTTGAAGCCGCCCACTTCGGAGGGCGTGCTGCTCAAGTGCTCGGTCTTCCAGCCGCGGGTTTCCGCATAGCGCTGATAAACCCGCAGCATCTCCGCCGCGAAAAGCGAGGCCTCATCACCACCCGCACCGGCCCGGATTTCCAGGATCGCATCCCGGTCCTCGTTCGGATCGGCCGGCAGCAGCGCATACTGGACGCTCTCCCCGAGTTCCTCGATCTGGGTGCGCAGGCCCGGGATTTCGTCGGTCGCGATCTCCGCCAGCTCCGGATCGTCGGACTTCGCTAACTCCTCATTCTCCGCCAAGTTCCGGCGGGCGCCCTCCAGCCTCTCCCATAGGGAGAGAGTGTCCTTCAGATGCCGGTGCTCGCGCATGATCTCGCGGGCCCGCTTCGGGTCATCGAACAGGGACGGATCGGAAATCCGTTCGTCGAGTTCCTCGGCGCGGCGCCGGCGTTGGGCGATCAGGGCGGAATAGTCCATGGGTAGATGGGGAAGGGGCGCTGGGCCTCCTCCCGCGGGTAAGAAAAGCGAAACTGGCGGAAAAGCAAAAGGCCAACCTTCATTCAGTAGCCACCCAGCCACTTCCTCCCGCCATCCGGGCAAGAAAAAGCCGCGTTCCCCGGAGGACACGCGGCTCTGAAATCCGGTAAGGAAATTCCTTAGGCCTTCGCAGCGGTGCGGGCCTTGCGGATGATGCTGTTGACGGTCTCAGAAACCTGAGCGCCAACGCCGACCCATTTTTCGGCCTTCTCGAGATCGACGGTCCAGTTCACGCCCTCTTTAAGAGGATCGTAGGTGCCGACCTGCTCGATGTAGCGACCGTCGCGGCGCTTGCGGCTGTCCACAGCCACGATTTTGTAGTAAGGGCGGTCTTTGGTTCCCTGACGATTGAGGCGAAGAGCGACGGCCATGTGAGTAAGTGCGTTGAAAAGAGGTGATCCCGCCGGATTTCGGGCGGGCGCGGAGACTGCATCGCCCAATCAGGCTTGCCAAGTGGAAAAACGTGAAACTTCGGCAAAATTAATGGCCGGTCTCGGTCCACGCCGCTTTCGACAGCTGCCAGCCGTCCGGATTCTTCACCCACGTCAGGATCATTTTCTGCGTCCCGTTCAGGATCTGTTTTCCGCCCAGGTCGACGGCCGCCTCGACCTCCGCATGCACCGTGGCGGTGTCGCCATCGATCTCGATCGACTCGAACACCGGCTCCTTGATCGTGATGCTCTTCGCCGCGGACGCCAGCATGCTGAAGTTCGTCACCAGATCCGAGCGCGTGTAGTCGCGGTGCGTATACTCCTCTTCATCGGCCGCCGGGCCATCCAGGGTCACCTTGTCGGAAAGGTATTTCTCCACCGCGTTCCCGCGGGTGCCCTTGACCAGGCTGCTGGTCCCTTCCTCCACGCTCGCCGCCTGCAGCAGCCCGGAAACCCGGCGCGCCACCACTTTGGCCGGCTGGCTCCACCAGATCAGGAACCCGCCCAGGAGCACCACGACGGGCACGACGATCATCAGCAGACGCTTCATGTCCGCGCAGCATTGGGGATTATCATGAATCCTGCAAGCGGGAGAGGGTGCGGCTTGTCACAGAGGGCCGGACCGGTATGGTCGGGCCCGAACGATGACGCCCCTATTCCGCAAGCTTCTCGGACTCAACTGGCCTCTCGTTTTCACGATGTTCGGGCTGCTGATCTTCGGCGTCTTCTCGATCGAAAGCGCGGCCCGCCACCTGACGATTCCATCGTCCTCAAGCCTCAGCCCTGGCGACTACTACGCCAACAAGCAGAAGATGTGGATCCTGGTCGGTTCGGTGGTGTTCTTTGCCACCGCCCTGATCGACTACCGCTGGTTCCGCTGGCTGGCCATCCCCATGTGGCTCAGCGGCCTGGTCCTGGCCGTCGCCACCAAGGGCGTTTACGAATTCAACATCGGCGGCCTCAGCTTCCAGCCCGGCCAGATCGCCCTGGCCGCCGGCGTCCTGATGCTTGCCTGGCTGCTCCAGGATCTGCCGCGCCTGTTCCGGCTCATCCCGCGCGTCGGCTGGGTCGGTGATGAGCCCTTCATCAAGATCGGCATCATCGGCATCGTCACCGGCATCTCCTTCCTGGTCATCATGAAGATCGGCGACATGGG